>JBASAN010000202.1:0-1749 GCA_049650625.1 Ornithinimicrobium sp. | reverse complement strand
GTCGACATCGGAGACGGCTGGGCGGTGACCTACAAGGTCGAGAGCCACAACCATCCCAGCTACATCGAGCCCTACCAGGGAGCCGCCACGGGTGTCGGTGGCATCGTGCGCGACATCATGAGCATGGGTGCCCGGCCCATCGCGGTGATGGACGCCTTGCGGTTCGGAGCGTTGGACCACCCGGACACCGCCCGAGTGCTGCCCGGGGTCGTGGCCGGAGTAGGGGGATACGGCAACTGCCTCGGCCTGCCGAATATTGGCGGCGAGCTGGAGTTCGACCCCTGCTATCAGGGGAACCCTCTGGTCAACGCCCTGTGCGTGGGCGCGATGCGTGTGGAGGACATTCACCTGGCCTCGGCCGAGGGCGTCGGAAACCTCGTTGTGCTCTTCGGCGCAAAGACGGGTGGCGACGGGATCGGCGGGGTTTCGGTGTTGGCGTCGGAGACCTTCGACTCCACGGGACCAGCCAAAAGACCCGCGGTGCAGGTCGGGGACCCGTTCGCGGAGAAGGTGCTCATCGAGTGCTGCCTCGATCTGTATGCCGCTCATGTCGTGGCCGGGATCCAAGACCTGGGAGGGGCAGGTCTCAGCTGCGCCACGAGCGAGCTCGCCTCCAACGGTGACGGCGGGATGTCGGTGCACCTGGACCGGGTGCCACTCCGCGACTCCACCCTCTCGCCCGAAGAGATCCTGATGTCGGAGTCCCAGGAGCGCATGATGGCGGTCGTCGAGCCGGGCAAGCTCGAGGAGTTCATGGCCATCGCGGCGCGCTGGGACGTCGAGGCCACCGTGCTGGGCGAAGTTACCGATGGCACCAATCTGCAGGTCTTCTGGGGAGAGGACGTCATCGTCGATGTGCCTCCCCGGTCGGTGGCCCATGACGGCCCCGTGTACCACCGCCCGATCGAACGGCCTGCCTACCTTGACGCGCAGATCGCCGACACCTCCTTCGGCCTCTCGGCGCCGGAGGAGGGACCGGAGCTGAAGCGGGCCCTGCTCGAGGTGCTCGGCTCACCGAACGGATGTGACCCGACATGGGTCACCCAGCAGTACGACCGGTACGTGCGGGGAAACACTGCGCAGGCTATGCCCGACGATGGCGGGGTGGTGCGAGTCGACGAGACCACGGGTCGCGGGGTGGTCATCTCCACCGACTGCAACGGCCGGTTCGCCCAGCTGGACCCGTACGCCGGGGCCCAGATGGCTCTCGCGGAGTCGTATCGCAACGTGGCGGCCTCGGGGGGGCGCCCGGCCGCGGTGTCCGACTGCCTGAACTTCGGCTCGCCCGAGGATCCCGGCGTGATGTGGCAGTTCGAGCAAGCCGTCACCGGTCTGGCCGATGGCTGCGTCGAGCTCGGTATCCCGGTCACCGGGGGCAACGTCTCCTTCTACAACCAGACCGGCGCAACCGCGATCCATCCCACCCCCTTGGTTGCGGTGCTCGGAGTGATCGAGGACGTGGCCGACCGCAACCGCAGCGGTTGGGACCGGGAAGGCCAAGCGGTCTACCTGCTGGGGACCACTCGGGACGAGCTCGACGGATCGCTGTGGGCGCAGGTCGCGCACCAGCATCTGGGCGGAGTGCCACCGAGGGTCGATCTGGCGGCCGAGCGCCGACTGGCCGACGTCCTGTTGGCGGCAACTGCAGGAGGTCTCGTGCACTCAGCTCACGATCTGTCCGACGGCGGCCTAGCAGTGGCCCTGTCCGACGCGGTACTCCGCTGCGGCGTCGGCGTCGCCGCGGACGTG
>JBASAN010000201.1:0-5809 GCA_049650625.1 Ornithinimicrobium sp. | reverse complement strand
GGACAACGAAGTGCCGTACTTCTCCGCGATCGGCGGCACCGCGATCGTCCTCGGGCTCGTCCTGGCCGCGCTGGTGCCGGTGCTGAAGAGGTCCATGCGCGGGGTTCACTGACCGACGGTTGCTGTCTCACATGTGAGACAACAATCCAATCCCCCGCCTTCCGCGACCACCCCTTCGGGCGTGCAATAGAGGCATGAACACCGTGGTCGTGGGAGTGGAAGGGGTATCGACCCCGGATGTCGTCAGCGTCGCCCGTCAGGGACTCGGCGTTCGGGTCGCCGAAGAGTCGCTCGCCGCGATGAGTCGCTCGCGGGCTGCGGTCGAAGCCCTGGCCAGGGATGACCAACCGCACTACGGCATCTCCACGGGCTTTGGCGCACTCGCCACCACCCACATTCCGGGGGAACGTCGCGCGCAGCTGCAGCGCAGCCTGGTGCGTTCCCATGCGGCAGGGTCTGGGCCCGAGGTGGAGCGCGAGGTCGTCCGAGCCACCATGCTGCTGCGCCTGGCCACGCTCGCGACCGGGCGGACCGGCATACGGCCCAGCACCGCCCGGGCCTATGCCGACCTGCTGAGCCACGGCATCACCCCGGTCGTCTATGAGTACGGCTCGCTCGGCTGCTCCGGGGACCTCGCGCCCCTAGCGCACTGTGCATTGACGCTGATCGGGGAGGGCCAGGCCCGCGACGCCGGCGGCACGCTGATGTCCTCGGCCCAGGCTCTGGCCGCGGCCGGGCTTCGACCCGTCGAGCTGGCGGAGAAGGAAGGGTTGGCCCTGATCAACGGCACCGACGGGATGCTGGGCCAGCTCGTTCTTGCGCTGCACGACCTCACCACCTTGATCGTCACCGCCGACGTGGCAGCGGCGATGAGCGTTGAGGGACAGCTCGGCACCGACGACGTCTTCGCCTCGGACCTTCAAGCCCTGCGGCCCCACCCCGGACAGGCGCTCTCGGCCGCCAACCTGCGGACGATGATGGCGGGCTCAGACATCCGGGAGAGCCACCGGAGCCCGTCATGCACCCGCGTCCAAGACGCCTACTCGCTGCGCTGCAGTCCTCAGGTCCACGGGGCGGCACGCGACACGGCGGACCACGCCGCGCTGGTTGCCGGCCGGGAGCTGGCCTCGGCCATCGACAACCCGATGGTCACCCTCGATCTGCGGGTGGAGTCGAACGGCAACTTCCACGGTGCGCCCCTGGCCTACGTCTTGGACTTCCTGGCCATCGCGGTGGCCGACCTGGCCAGCATCTCCGAACGGCGCACCGACCGCTTCCTGGACCCGGCGCGCAGCCGCGGCTTGCCGGCGTTCCTGGCTCAGGACCCCGGAGTCGACTCCGGGCACATGATCGCCCAGTACACCCAGGCCGGCATCGTCTCCGAGCTCAAACGGTTGGCCGCACCGGCCAGCGTCGACTCGATCCCCAGCTCCGCGATGCAGGAGGACCACGTCTCCATGGGCTGGCACGCCGCCCGCAAGCTACGCCGGTCGCTCGACGGGCTGACTCGCGTGCTGGCGATCGAAGTGCTCACCGCCGCCCGCGCGCTGGAGCTGCGCGCACCCCATACCCCGGCGCCTGGTAGTGCCGCCGTCATCGCAGCGCTCCGAGAGGCCGGGATCCCCGGCTGCGGGCCGGACCGTTTCATGGCCCCCGAGATCGCGGCCGCGGTAGACCTCGTCGGCACCGGCCAGATCCGGGCGGCGGCCGAAACGGTCACCGGAGCGTTGGCCTGACATGGCGAGCTCGATGCGCCCGTCAGCGCTGACCGTCGCCGATGACCCGTGCCCGCCCAGCAGCCCAGCCGGTCGCAGACTGCGGGATGGCGAGCGCCACCAGTGCCACGACGGGCCACGTCCACCCTCCGGTGAGGTCATGCAGTACACCTATTGCGAAGGGGCCGACGGCTGCTGCCACGAGATAACCGAGCCCCTGCGCCATGGTGGACAGGGACGACGTGTCGCTGGGGTTGGCCGTGCGCAGGACGATCAGCGTCAGCACGAGCGGGAAGTTGCCCCCCAGCCCCGCCCCGATGAGCACCGCCCAGAGCACGGGCACCGCGGTGGGTGCGATGAGCAGACCGAGGAAGCCGCTTGCGGCTACGGCGCTGAGCACGACGGGGAAGTAGCGCTGGTCCGCGGCGTGGGCTGCCCAGCTCGGGATAACCAGGGCCATGGGTATGCCGGACAAGGTCGCCACCGCCAGGAGCAGGCCCGCCGAGGAGGCGCTGATGCCGGCGGCGCGGTAGATCGAGGGCAACCACGCCAACATCGCGTAGAAGATGGCCGACTGCAGACCGAAGAACGTCGTGACCTGCCAGGCCAAGGGCACCCGCACCAGGGTCCGCATCCCGCCGGCGCTTGCGCCCCCGCCCTCGACCGGGCGGACCGGTCGTGTCCCACGGGCGCGGGGAGCCCACAGCGCCAGCGCCACTGCGGCCGTCACGATCCACACGCCCAGTCCGACGCCCCAGCCGTAGGACGAGGTGAGCGGAACCGTGATCGCTGCTCCGATCGCAGCAGAGGCCGTCAAGGTCGTCGTGTAGGCGCCGGTCATCAGCCCCGGGTGGCGTGGCGCATCTCGTTTGACGAGCACCGGCAGCAGCACGTTGCCGACGGCGATCGCGGCCGAGACCAGCACGGTCCCGACAAAGAGCGTGCTCACCAGACCGGCGCTGCGCAGCAGCAGCCCCAGGGTCAGGATGAGCAGCGCCAAGGCCGCGGTGGCGTCCAGGCCAAGTCGGGAGGTGAGTCGCGGAGTCAGCACCGCGAAGATCCCAAAACACAGGACCGGGGCCGCGGTCAGCAGCGAGACCTCCACCGCGCTCAGCGACAGGTCAGCGGTCAACCGGTCCAGGACCGGTCCAACCCCCGAGATCGGGCCCCGCAGGTTGACTGCCAGCGCCACGATGCCGGCGATGACCAACCCCCGCCGCAGCCAACGCGGGTGCTGTGCGCTCTGAGTCACGTACAGACCTTTCTTTCGAGCCCTCCGAGTGGGCAACCACCTGACCTTAGGGGCAGCGTCGTGCTTTCTAGGACTTGCCTTGCGCGTCTGCAGCGCAGCTGACCACCCGACCTGCATCCCACCGACAACGAAGGAGACCACCATGGAAGGCGCCCGACCCGTCCGCTCAGCCCGAGGAACGTCCATCACCGCGCGGTCGTGGGCCACCGAGGCCCCGATGCGGATGCTGATGAACAACCTCGACGCCGAGGTGGCCGAACGTCCCGACGACCTCGTGGTCTACGGCGGCACCGGTCGGGCAGCACGAGACTGGCGATCGTTCGACGCGATGGTCCGCACCCTGCAGGATCTGCGTGAGGACGAGACGATGTTGGTCCAGTCCGGCCGGCCGGTCGGCGTCATGCAGACCCACGAATGGGCGCCCCGAGTGCTGATCGCGAACTCCAACCTGGTCGGAGACTGGGCGACCTGGCCGGAGTTCCGCCGCCTCGAGCAGCTGGGACTGACGATGTACGGCCAGATGACTGCCGGGTCGTGGATCTATATCGGCACGCAGGGCATCCTGCAGGGGACGTACGAGACGTTCGCCGCGGTCGCCGCCTCCCTGGCATCGAGGCACCCGCATCGGTATGGCGGATCGCTGGCCGGCACGCTCACCCTCACCGCAGGGTGCGGCGGGATGGGCGGAGCGCAGCCGCTGGCGGTGACGCTCAACGGCGGCGTCTGCCTGATCATCGACGTCGACGAGTCTCGACTTCGGCGCCGGGTGAAGTCCCGCTACCTGGACGAGGTGGCCGAGTCCTTGGACGCCGGAGTGAACCGGGCACTGGCCGCCAAGGCGGCTCGCGAGGCCGTGTCCATCGGGGTCGTCGGCAACGCGGCGGAGGTCTTTCCCCAGCTGCTGCGAGCAGAGGTGGACATCGACATCGTGACCGACCAGACCTCCGCGCACGACCCGCTGTCCTACCTGCCGACGGAGGTGTCTTTGGAGGACTGGCACGACCTGGCCGGCAAGAAGCCGGAGGAGTTCACCGACCGAGCCCAGGAGTCGATGGCGCGTCACGTCGAGGCCATGGTGGGCTTCAAGGATGCGGGCGCCGAGGTCTTCGACTACGGCAACAGCATCCGCGACGAGGCGCGACAGGGCGGCTACGACCGCGCCTTCGAGTTCCCCGGATTCGTGCCGGCCTACATCCGTCCGTTGTTCTGTGAGGGCAAAGGCCCGTTCCGCTGGGCGGCGCTCTCCGGAAACCCGAAAGACATCGCGGCGACCGACCAGGCCGTGCTCGATCTGTTCCCCGACCACGATCACCTGCACCAGTGGATCCGCGGTGCGCAGGACAGGGTGGCCTTCGAGGGTCTACCTGCGCGCATCTGCTGGTTGGGCTACGGGGAGCGGGACAAAGCCGGGGTGAAGTTCAACGACATGGTGGCTTCGGGAGAGGTCGAGGCGCCGATCGTGGTGGGCCGGGACCATCTCGACTGTGGCTCGGTGGCCAGCCCCTACCGCGAGACCGAGTCCATGGCCGACGGCTCGGACGCCATCGCCGACTGGCCGCTGCTGAATGCGATGGTCAACACGGCGTCGGGGGCCTCCTGGGTCTCGATCCACCACGGCGGCGGGGTCGGGATCGGCCGCTCGCTGCACGCGGGTCAGGTCTGCGTGGCCGACGGCACCCCGTTGGCCCGACTCAAGCTCGAGCGCGTGCTGACCAACGACCCCGGTATGGGAGTCATCCGCCACGTCGATGCCGGTTACGACAAAGCCGATGCGGTGGCCGCTGACCGGGGCGTCCGCATACCCATGCAGGAGTCGTGATGACCGCACACCAAGCCGGCGTCCTCCCCCGCCTCACCTCAACCCGATCCCGTCGTGAGCGCGTTCTTGGGTCGAGTGCGGCCTGATCAGCCACCACTCGACGGACAAACGAGCGCACGACGGGAAAGATGAGGGTGGTGGCTCGATGAGGGAAAGGCAGGGTATGGACGCTGAGGTGAGCCGGAGCTTCGACCGCATGTGGGCCGATCTCGAGTCGATCGGCCGGGTGTCCTCGGGGGGCTATCAGCGCTTCGCCTGGACCCGTGAGGACCACACGCTGCGCGAATGGTTTGCCGGCCAGGCCGCTGAGCGTGGTTTGGACCTGACGCAGGACCGGGTCGGCAACCAATGGGCCTGGTGGGGAGACCCGGATGATGCCGTCCGCTCCGGTCGGCCTGGGATCGCGACCGGCTCCCACCTCGACTCGGTGCCCGACGGCGGCGCCTACGACGGCCCTCTCGGAGTCGTCTCGGCCTTCGCCGCCCTCGACGCGTTGCGGAGCGCGGGCATCGAGCCGCACCGACCGATCGGGATCGTGAACTTCGTCGACGAGGAAGGTGCCCGGTTCGGGGTGGCCTGCGGTGGCTCCCGTGTGCTGACGGGCGCCATGACGGCACAGCGGGCCTTGGGGCTGACCGACGACTCCGGGATCACCTTGGCTCAGGCGCTCGCGTTGGCAGGGCAGGACGTCAGACATTTCGGCGCCGATCCTCAGACTCTCGCCCGGGTCGGCACCTTCATCGAGCTGCACGTCGAGCAAGGTCGAGGGTTGGTCGACCTCGACGCCCCCGTCGGCCTAGCCCGCGACATCTGGCCACACGGGCGCTGGCGGATCGACCTGCCAGGAGAGGCCAACCACGCGGGAAGCACGCGGATGCAGGACCGACGGGACGCCATGGTGGCGTTGGCCGAGGTGGTGCTCGCGGCCCGCGACGCCGCGCTACGGCACCGCAGTGTGGCCACCATCGGCAAGGTCGCCGTCGAGCCCGGTGGCGTCAACGCCATCGCCAGCCACACCACCGC
>JBASAN010000200.1:0-4678 GCA_049650625.1 Ornithinimicrobium sp. | reverse complement strand
GGTGCGGACCGTGACCCTGACCGGCCAGTTCTATCCACCTGCTACCTCGACCTACACCGTGACGCTGGACGACTACGGAGTCCCGGTCACCGTGACCACTCCCTGACCCGACGGCCCGGCCCCTCGTGAAGCGTTGTCTCTTGTGACCTCCGACCATGCCGGTCGGCCGAGGGCTCTGCACCCCTCGGGTGGCGGTGCCCGGCGTCCGCGCCTGCTGCTGGCGGTGGCTGCGCTCGCGGTGATGTTGGCGGCTGCGGACACGTACGTGGTCGTGCTGGCCCTGCCGGACATGATGGCCGGGGCGGGACTCGGAATCGAGTCGCTGCAGCGCGGCACCCCCATCGTCTCGGGATTTCTGTTGGGGTACGTCGCGGTGTTGCCACTCATCGGTCGTCTGGCCGACATGGTGCCTCGGCAACGGATCCTGGTGGCGTGCCTGCTGATCTTCGCGATGGGCTCCGCGGTGACTGCGGTCGCGGTGGAGCTGCCTGTCATGGTCGGGGGACGGTTCCTCCAAGGGGTCGGTGGCGGCGGGCTCGTGCCGGCCACACTGGCGCTGGTTGCTGACCTGTGGCCACCCGGCAAGCGGGGCATTCCGTTGGGCATCGTCGGTGGAGTGCAGGAGCTCGGCGCCGTGATGGGCCCCCTGCTCGGCGCGGCCGTCTTGCTGGTCAGCTCCTGGCGCGGCATCTTCTGGCTCAACGTGGCTCTGGGACTCCTCTTCTGCCTGGGGGTGCTCGCGGTGGGCTCTGCGGGAGGACGGGAAGCGTGGGCGGCTCGTCAGCACAAGGATGAGTCACCACCGCGCGGGTCCCGACCGTCGAGCCCGTGGGCGCGGATCGGGACGGTGCTGGTGGCGGCCCTGGTGGTGGCTGGCATCGCTCTCAGCGTGCTCACGCTCAGTCCCCCGGAGTCGCTGGTCACGTCGGTGGCCTACGGAGAGCCCTTCGTCCCGTTCGTCGACGGCTCATCGTCGCGGGTGGCCACGCCGATGGGCCTCGCCGCGGGCGCCGTCTGGCTCGTCGTCATCGCTATGACCGCTCCGGCATGGATGCCCCCACTGATCCGCGCCGACCTGCTCGGTGCCACCCTCATCGCCATCGTGCTCGGCAGCATCGTCCTCACCTTCTCCACCGCTGACCCTGAGGTCGAAGTGCTCGGCCCCTGGGGCCTGTGGCTGGTCCCGGTCGGCATCGTGGCCCTGGTCGCCTTCGCGATCCGACAGCGCACGGCCGCCGCACCGCTGATCGCCCCCGAAGTCGTGCAACGCCGCGTCTGGCCGGCTCTTGTGGTGAGTGTGCTGGTGGGAGCCGGCATCGTGGCCATCGTGGTCGACGTGCCACTGCTTGCCCGGCTGGATGGTGAGTCCACCCAGACGCAGGCCGCCTTCGTGTTGGTCCGCTTCCTGGTCGCCGTCCCGGTGGGGGCGGTGCTCGGTGGGGTTCTGCTGCGCTGGGCAGCTCCGGGCCTGGTCGCTGCCGGTGGGCTGGCTGTGGCTACGGGCGGGCTCACGGTGATGGCGTCGTGGACCGTCAGTTCCTTGTCGGAGGGCCTGACGACCACGCTGACCCTGGCAGCCGTCGGGCTGGGAGTCGGATTGGCCATCGCCCCGGTCAACGACGCGGCACTCGCTGATGCCCCGGCCTACGCCCACGGCACCGTGAGCTCTCTGGTGGTCGTGGCCCGGATGGTGGGGATGGTCGTCGGTCTCGCCCTGCTCACCGCCATCGGATTGCGCCGCTTCTACGAGGCCGTGGCGCTGCTCCCCGATCCCAGCGACGAGCAAGCGCTGCTGGCGGCAGGGGTGGTGCAGGTGCAGACCGTGTTCACCGGCGCAGCCCTCGCAGCGGGCTTGGCCACGGTGGTCGCCCTGGGGCTCGGAGTGAGGGCGAGGCGAGCGGCTACTCCTGCACCCTCTGTTGGTGTCACACTGCCTGGATGAGCACTTCGCTTCGCCTGGTCGGCGACCCCGAAGCCGATCGGCTGTTGAGCACCAACCCGTTCGCCCTGCTGGTGGGGATGCTGCTCGACCAGCAGATCCCGATGGAGGTGGCCTTCGCCGGTCCCCGCAAGCTCGCGGAGCGGTTGGGCACGGTGGACCCGGCGATGATCGCGGCGATGGACCCCGACGAGTTCGTGACGGTGTGTGCCACCCCTCCGGCGGTGCATCGCTTCCCCGCGTCGATGGGGCGACGGGTCCATGATCTGGCTTCCGCCATCATGCGCACCTACCGGGGGGACACGAGCGCCATCTGGACCGAGGGCGACCCCGAGGGAGCATTGGTGCTCAAGCGGCTCAAGGCGCTGCCGGGATTCGGGGATCAGAAGGCCAAGATCTTCCTCGCGCTGCTGGGCAAACAGTGTGACCTGCAGGCCCCTGGATGGCGGGAGGCGGCCGGTGCCTACGGCGACGAAGACGCGCGGATGTCGATCGCGGACGTCGTCGACGACGACTCGATGGCTCAGGTGCGTGCCTGGAAGCGGAAGAAGAAGGCCGAAGCCAAAGCCGCCACGTCGGCGTCTGCGCAGCAGCACACCGCACAGCAGTAGGGGTGGCCAGCGTTTGGACCGAGCGGGGAATGCCCGCTCTGGTCGGGGTCACCGTGACCGGATTCTCCGGGTATGCCGCCTTGTTGCCGACCAGTCCCCTGTGGGCGGTGCAGGGGGGCGCGAGCGAGGCCGGTGCCGGTCTGGTGAACGGCGTGCTGCTGCTCTTCACCGTGCTCACGCAGCTGTTCGTGCCCGGAATGCTGCGGCGCTACGGCTGGTCGGCGGTGATCGGCTCCGGCATGGCGCTGATGGGAGTGCCAGCGCTGCTGCATATCTTCAGCGACGCCTTGGTGCCGATCCTGTTCCTCTCGGCGATCCGAGGGGTGGGCTTCGGGATCTTGACCGTCACCGGATCCGCGGCAGTCGCCGAGCTGGTCGAGCCCGAGCGGCGGGGAAAGGCCATCGGGGCCTACGGGTTGGCGATCGCGCTGCCGAACCTGGTCGTCCTTCCACTCGCGCCGTGGGTGGCTCAGACCTGGTCGTTCACCTGGGTGTTCATCGTGGCGGGCGTCCCGCTGCTGGGCATCCCCTTCGTGATCGCCCTCGGACGCGTCCTTCAGGACCCACCCGCGGAGTTGGACCCGGTCGAGCCGGACGATTCCGTGGTCGAGAGCGCGGACGCCGAGGAGATGAGCGTGCGGACGGCCTCCGTGCGTCTTCTGGTCCCGACCGTGCTGCTGCTCGGGGTCACACTGAGCGGTGGCGCATTGACGACCTTCGCGCCCCAGATGGTCGACAGCGGGGCCGCCTCGACCGCGGCCCTGTTCGGGATTGGCGCCACGGCCGCCTTGTCCAGGTGGGGTATGGGTGGGCTCTCAGACCGTTTCGGCGCGCACCGTTTCATCTGGCCGTTGACCCTGCTCACCGTCGTGTCGATGGCTCTCTGCGCCTGGACCGTGGCGGTTTCGACGCCCTCACCGGCGGTGCTGGTCACGTTCGTGGCGGCTGCGTGCCTGGTCGGGGTCAGCTACGGCGGGTTGCAGAACCTGACGCTGGTGGTGGCCTTCGAGGCCGTCACCCGGGCGCACTTCCGGCTGGCCAGTGCCGTGTGGAACGTCGGCTTCGACCTGGGCACCGGCTTGGGGTCGGTCCTGGTCGGGCTGCTGGCGGCGGGTTTCGGCTTCGGGACGGCCATGCTGGTGGCGGCAGCGGTCAGCGCCTGCACCTTGCCGTTCGCCTTCGTCCGCGCCCGCCCCGTCGCCTAGCGCCGGCATCCTGCGCTCGTTGTTGGGTCGGATGGCGCCTGATCAGGCCGCACGCGCCCCAACAACGAGCGCACGATGCCACATGGGCTGGGCTCGAGAGCTCGCTGGATGGCTTGGGTCCTCAGGACAGTAGGTCGATGATGACGGGTGCGTGGTCGCTTGCTCCTTTGCCTTTGCGCTCTTCGCGGTCGATCGAGGCCGACTTCACGCGTTGCGCCAAGGCTGGTGACCCCAGGCAGAAGTCGATGCGCATCCCGCGTTTCTTCGGGAAGGCGAGCTGGGTGTAGTCCCAGTAGGTGAATGTCCCCGGCCCAGGGGTATGCGGCCGGGTGACGTCGGCATACCCCGCCTCGACCACTCCGGCGAAGGCTGACCGCTCCGGCTCGCTGACGTGGGACTTGTCGAGGTAGTAGTCCATCGACCACACATCTTCGTCGTGCGGCGCGATGTTCCAGTCGCCCATGAGCGCGATCTGCGCCTGAGGGTCGGCGGCCAACCAGCGGGTCGCTTCGGTGCGCAGTTGCTCGAGCCACGCCAGCTTGTAGTCCATGTGCGGATCGCCGAGCCCCCGGCCGTTGGGCACGTACAAGGACCACACCCGCACGCCGCCGCAGACCGCGGACAGGGCTCGGGCCTCCGACACGAGCGGGTCGCCCCACTGCGGCATCCCGGAGAAGCCCTCCTGCACGTCCTCGACCCCGACGCGAGAGACGATCGCGACGCCGTTCCACTGGTTGAACCCCGAGTGCGCGACCTCATACCCCGCCGCCTCGAACGCGAGCAGCGGGAACTGGTCGTCGCGACACTTGGTCTCCTGGATGGCCAGCACGTCGACGTCGTGCCGTTCCAGGAAGGCGACGACGCGGTCGACGCGGGCTCGGATGCTGTTGACGTTCCAGGTAGCAATGCGCACCGCCCCACTG
>JBASAN010000199.1:0-5552 GCA_049650625.1 Ornithinimicrobium sp. | reverse complement strand
GTTGACGAAGCTGCCTCGGATGACAACCTCCGCGCCCGTGAGCGCGTCACCGTCGCTGTTGCCAGCGCTGCCGGAGGCGGCAAGGTTGCCGTTCGGGGCGTCGGCAAAAAGGACGGGTGCCTCTGCGGACAGGGCGCGCACGGCGTCGAGCACCGGCTTGAACGGGTCGTAGGTCACCTCGACCAGCTCGGCCGCATCAACTGCGGCAGCCTGTGTCGTCGCCCCCACCACGGCCACGATCTCACCGACGAAGCGCACCACCGCGCCGGCGATCGGAGGGCGCCGCATCGCGTCCGGGTCGGTGCCGGGATCCAGCCGCTCCAGCGGAAGGTCGTCGGCCGTGAAGACGCCCACTACCGATGGCAGCGCCGCGGCGGCAGTGGGGTCGACCGTCAAGATCCGCGCGTGCGGATAGAGAGACCGGATGAAGACGGCGTGGAGGACCTCGGCGTGCGGCACATCATCGGTGTAGTCACGGGCGCCGCGGATCAGCTCAGCGTCTTCGACCCGTCGCGCACCTTCACCGGGCATGGAGGACATTGAAGAAGTGTGCTCCTGAGCACCCTCGACGAGCCACCCAATATTGTGCGACAGAGGAGTGGACGTGAAGGGACTCGAACCCCTGACCTCTCGCGTGTGAAGCGAACGCTCTAACCAACTGAGCTACACGTCCGTGCGACGACGAAGATTAGCCTGCCGAGCACCCGCATGACGAATCGAGGTGTGGGCCTGGCCCGACCCCGGAGGCCCCTGCCGTCGGTATGGGTCAGGCGTCGTCGCCACCGAGCCGCTCGCGCGCCCCGACACCGAGGTCGAGGATGGCCAGCAGCCCGATCACGATGAGTACCGCCGATATCCAGTTCGAGTCGCCCGCTCCGGAGACCCATAGCGCCCCGACTGCGCAGGCGAGCGCGACCAACGCGGCCGCGAACATGCGCACCGGTGACGCACTGTCACCGGGGATCGGCCCAGCGTCGGAGGGGTTGGAGGAGCGGGAAGGCTTCTGTTCCTGTGCCATGCCTTCCACTATCGTCCTGCGGGCCGAGAATGCAACCCCAAACGAGCGAGCCGGGCTCAGGGGTCGAACCGCTCGACACTCATCCGGGCGAAGATCTCCTGGGCCTGGGCCGTGATCCGGCCAGGAGCGTCGCCAAAGGTGCGCTCCCCCACCGGCGCCCCTTCCAGGTGACCAGCCAGCGTCGAGACCGAAGGCACCACACGAACGGCGTTCACGGGCTGGATGTCGCGGGTGCTGGAGGTCACCCACACCTCGTCGGCCTCGGCGATCAGCGAAAGCGGGATCTCGTCCTCGACGACCTGCAGCCCCTCCTCGGTCAGCCACTCGATGGTCAGGGCGCGCGTGATGCCCGCCAGGGGCCCACTGCGCAGCGACGGGGTCAGGACCACACCGTCGACCACCAGGAAGATGTTGGAGCCGGTGCCCTCGCACAACGCGCCGGAGGTGTTCGCGAAGATGGCCTCAGTGCCCCCGAGCTGCTTGGCCGCGGCCAGCGCAATGACGTTCTCGGCATACGACGTGGTTTTGAGCCCGACCGTGGCCGCGCGCTCGTTGCGCACCCAGGGCACGACGGCGATGGCGGTCGAGACGGGTGGCTGGGGCACCGCGCCGGCCCACACGATGTAGGTCATCGGCCCGCCCAGCCGATCCGAACCGAGCGGCCCGGGCCCGGCGGTGACGGTGTATCGCAGACGCCCCAAGTCGATGGGACCATCGGCCATGACGGCCTCGATGCCTTCTGCGACCCGATCGCGGTCGAGCGGATCCAGTCCCAAACCGCGCAACGACCGGTCCATCCGGTCGTGGTGCCGAGTCAACGCGAAAACCTTGCTGTCGACCAGCTTCGCCGTCTCGAAGACGCCGTCCCCCACGGTCACCCCGTGGTCCAGAGCCGCGATGGCGGGGCCTTCATCGACTCGTTGACCGTTGACCCAGACCCGGATCGCGTCGCTGTGGGGTGTACTCATGGCGCTCACTCTGCCAGAGCGGATGCGACGTCACTAGGCTGCGGGGGTGAAGACCTCGCTGTATCTGGCCTCAGCCGAATCGCGATCGGGCAAGTCGGCGCTGGCCGTCGGGTTGCTAGCTCAGATGTGTGAAGCGGGAGGCACCGTCGGGGTGTTCCGACCCGTGGTCCGCGACCGGGACCACGACCCCCTGATCGAGCTGTTGGTCCCCCTGAGCACCTCAGCGGCTGATCCCAAGGCAGCCGTAGGGGTGACCTACGAAGAGGTCAACAGCGACATCGACGCGGCGGTCGGCAGCATCGTGGAGCGCTACCACGCCTACGCCGAGCAGCACGATGCGGTGCTGGTCATCGGCTCCGACTTCACCGGGGTGCCCACGCCCACCGAGTTCAGCGTCAACGCCATGATCGCGGCCAACCTCGGCACTCGGATGTTGCTGATCGTGCCCGGCGTCGACCGGGGTGCCACGGACCTGGTGACCTCTATCGACCTGATGATGACCGAGGCCTCGTCGCGTCACGCCACGATCGCCGGAGTGGTCGCCAACCGATGCGACCCCGCCCAGCGCAACGCCATCGCCACCGAGCTGCGCGAGCACCTCGGCGACGTGCCGGCCTACGTCTTGCCCGAGGACGACCTGCTCTCCGCCCCCACGGTGCGAGACGTCATGACGTCGTGTGAGGGCACCTTCGAGCAAGGTGACGACACCTTGTTGGACCGCGAGACGATGGGCGTGATCGTGGCCGCGATGACCATGCCGCACGTGCTGGACCGGCTGACCGAGGGCTGTGTGGTCATCGTGCCGAGTGACCGTGAGGGGATCCTGCTGGCGGTGGTCATGGCCCACCAGGCGGTGACCTTCCCGTCGCTGGCCGCCGTGGTGCTCAACGGTGGGTTTCCGTTGAGCGAGCAGACAATCACCTTGATCAACGGACTGGACGTGGAAGTGCCCATCCTGCGTGCGGCCGGCGGGACCATGGAGACCGCTCGCGCCGCCGAGCGGGCGGTGGGCACCATCACCCCCGACGCCCCCCGCAAGATCGAACGGGCTCGAGCCACAGTCCGCGATCACATCGACGTCGAGCAGCTCCTGCCCACAGCGGGCATCAACTCACAGGTGCTGACGCCGTTGATGTTCGAGCACCGCCTGACGGCCCGCGCTCGGACCGCTGGAGCCCGGGTGGTGCTGCCTGAAGGCATGGAGGATCGCATCCTGCGCGCCGCAGACACGGTGCTCGCCCGAGGCATCGCCGACCTCACCTTGCTCGGCGTCGAGGATGACATCCGGTCGCGAGCCACGGCGCTGGGCCTGGACATCACCCGCGCACAGGTGATCGATCCCGCCACCGACGAACGCCGCGACCGGTACGCCGACATCTACGCCGAGCTGCGCTCGCACAAGGGCGTCACCAAGGACCAGGCCCGGGACGTGGTCGTCGACCCCTCCTACTTCGGCACGGTGATGGTCCACGCCGGTGAAGCCGACGGCATGGTCAGTGGCTCCATCACCACCACTGCGGCCACCATCCGGCCAGCTTTGGAGATCATCAAGACCACGGAGGGTGTCTCGGTGGTCTCCAGTGTCTTCTTCATGTGTCTGGCCGACCGGGTGCTGGCCTACGGCGACTGCGCGATCAACCCGATGCCCAACGCCGAGCAGCTCGCCGACATCGCGATCTCCTCGGCCGCCACCGCTCGGACCTTCGGCTTGGACCCGCTTGTGGCCATGCTGTCCTACTCCACGGGGGGATCGGGCAAGGGCGCCGATGTCGAGAAGGTGCGAGCGGCCACTGCACTGGTCCACGAGCGTGCACCTGAGCTTCAGGTCGAGGGTCCGATCCAGTACGACGCGGCGGTCGACCCTTCCGTGGCCGCGACGAAGCTCAAAGACTCCACCGTGGCCGGACGTGCCAGCGTCCTGATCTTCCCGGACCTCAACACGGGCAACAACACGTACAAGGCCGTGCAGCGCAGCGCGTCGGCGGTGGCCATCGGACCCGTCCTGCAGGGGCTGCGCAAGCCCGTCAACGACCTATCCTGCGGATCCACGGTGCGCGACATCATCAACACCATTGCCATCACCGCGATCCAAGCGAAAGGCTGAGGTCATGCTCGACCACGTGCTGGTGATCAACGCCGGCTCCTCGTCTTTGAAGTACCAGCTGGTCGACCCGCGCACGGGCGAGCGCCGTGCTTCCGGCCTCGTCGAGCGCATCGGCGACTCGGGCTCCAACGTGCAGCACACGGTCGACGGCGCGCGCAGCACACGGGCGTTCGACTGTCCGGACCATGCGGCGGCCTTCGTCGCCCTGCGCGAGGAGTTCGCCGCTCACGGGCCGGTGCTGTCCTCGGCCGGAGTGGGTGCCGTTGGACACCGAGTCGTCCATGGCGGGGAGCGGTTCTCCGGGCCCACGCTGATCGACGAGCCGACGATCGACGCGATCAACGAGGTGGCTGCCCTGGCTCCTCTGCACAACCCTGCCAACGTGCAGGGCATCGAAGCGGCCCGCGAGACCTTCCCCGACCTGCCGCACGTGGCCGTGTTCGACACGGCCTTCCACGCCACCATGCCCGCCGCCGCCACCGAGTATGCCGTCCCGCGCGAGTGGCGGACCCGGCACGGGGTCCGCAAGTACGGCTTTCACGGCACCTCCCACGCCTACGTCTCCCGACGGGTGGCGGCGCTGCTCGAGCGCCCGCTGGCGGAGGTCAACTCGATCGTCATCCATCTCGGCAATGGTGCTTCTGCGTGCGCGGTGAAGGGTGGTCGCAGTGTCGACACCTCCATGGGCCTGTCCCCCACCGACGGGCTGGTCATGGGCACCCGCACCGGAGATCTCGACCCCGTGGTGGCCGGCCACCTGGCCGCTGTCGCCGGCCTGTCCGTCGAGGACTTCACGGTGGCGATCAACAAGCAGAGCGGCCTCCTGGGAATGACCGGCAGTGGCGACGTCCGGGAGGTGATGGACAAGGTGGACGCCGGCGATACCGCCGCGCAGACGGCATACGACGTGGTCGTGCATCGCATCGTGCGCCACGTCGGGGCCCTTGCCGCGCCGCTGGGACGTCTCGACGCCATCGCCTTCACCGCGGGGGTGGGTGAGAACAATGCCCGCCTGCGCGCCGCCGTGCTCGACCGGTTGGGCATCCTCGGTCTGAGCGTGGACCACGACGCCAACGACGCGGCGTCCGGCGAGGCCTGCATCAGCGCAGCGGGCGCCACTCCCGCCGCGTTCGTGGTCCCGACCAACGAGGAGTACGAGATCGCCCGGCAATGCGCTGAGTTGCTGGGTGCTCGGTGACATACTCCCGGCATGGCTCTGGGGACCTGTCCACACCGACACCGGGAGTGCTCCCAGGCTGACCTCGAGCGATGGAACACTCCGCCGAACTGGATCACGCTGACCCGGACCCTCATCGCTGTCGTGCTCGCTCTCGCGTCCGCGCCCACCGGCAGCCTGACGTTGATCCTCGTGGCCACCGGGGTCTATTGGATCGGCGATATGGCCGACGGAGCCCTGGCCCGGATGATGCGCAGAGAGACGCGCACCGGCGCGGTCCTCGAC
>JBASAN010000198.1:0-2399 GCA_049650625.1 Ornithinimicrobium sp. | reverse complement strand
GGGCTGGACGGCGACCCCGACCGCGGGCCCGACGTGGCCACCAACCAGACCAGCCTCCTGCCGCTGCCGGAACCCGCCCCGCTCGACGCGACGGCGATGGACACCGCCACCGCGGGGTGGCTCGGCCCGGGCTGGACCGAGCAGGGCTCGCCCGTGCTCGCCGACCCGCCGTGCTTCCGCGAGGGCACCCGCATCCCCGAGCCGAGCGGAAGCAGCGCCGATGAGCTGCGGCTGGGTCGCGACGTCGGGGCCGCGCTGACGATCGTCTCGTTCGACGCCACCACCGACGCACGCACGGCCTTCGACGCGCTCGCCGACCCCGGTACCTGTGCGGATTCGGTGCAGCGGGTGCCGCTTGCCGAAGGTCCCGTCGCGGCGACGGTGCTGCGGGTCTCCGACGACGGCGGGGGCAACCTCCCGTCGACGTTCTGGGTGGTCCGCGACGGTGCCGACCTGGGGCTTCTGACCGTCGCCGGCCCGGAGGAGTCGCCCTCGCAGCAGGTGGCGGAGCGTGTCGCGCTCGCCACGCTGGCAGCCGTCGGGGACTCGGATCTCAGCGCCAAGTAGGACTAACAGGCCGAGCCCGCTCCTCAGAGCTCGACGACGTGAGCGGCGCCTCGCACGACCGACTCGACCCAGTCCGCGAGATCCCCGACCTGGAAGGCGACCGGCCGCTCCGCTCGCCGGGCTCGCCCTCGCTCTGGTCGACCGCGGCGCCGCGACCGCCGGCTCGATTGTCGTACTGCCGGCCGCAGTACCGACCAGGTACTCGACTTCCTCGAGCTGACGAACGGCAGATCCTCAACGACGTCGAAGCCCTAAACTGATGGTCGACTCGGCGGCCGCCGAGGTGCTCGCGCGCGATGATCCCGTACCGGAGCGTGTCACAGAGGGATCGGCTTCCGGGCCACCACTCAGGCCGTGGCGATGGAGGCCAGCAGGTCGCGTACCTGCGATGGCTGGTTGGCATAGAAGCTCACCCGGCGCAGCGTGCCGGCGTCGCTGACGCTCGGGTTCAGGCTGAAGACATCAGTCGCGTCTAGGTCGACGACGATGTTGGCCTGGCCGCTGACGACCATCACCACCTCGTCGTCGAGACGCTCTGCTGCCTTCTGAGTACGAGGGGCATGAGAAGTGGTCCGCACAGAGCGGATTGCGGCCGTGGACACGGCCAGGTCATGGAAGGCGCTGAACCGCAGCCGCAACCGGTCAGCAGAGACCACGTGGGGGTAGCAGATCAACGAAGACACGAAACCCGTCAGCCACACCAATCCGATCACCCCCAGCACCAGCGCCACGTTGCGCACGTCTGCCGGCAGCAATTGGTGCAGCAGGATCGCAACGATCCCGTCCGCCACCGTGAGTGCCACCAACATCACCACCAGGGGTCCCGAGTAGGCGATGGGCTGCTCGTCTTCCGCGACGTCACGACGACCAGTGAAGAGCATGAAGATCGCCCGCACCAGCATCAGGTCCTGGCGCAGGTAACGCGCCACCCTGCCCGGGAGAAACGTTGCCAGCGACTTATCCAACGCGACCGGCAGGTCCACTCCCTGGGTCCTGGCGCTGCGGACCGCCTTCGCAACGACGACGACCTCGAGGATGACGAAGACGCTCAGACACAGCTCCAACGCGATGACGAGCCGTGCGGCCGAGCCGAAGTCGAGGGCTCCGGTTGCGACCAGCCCTACCTCGACGGCGATGACGACGAGGGCAAGACCGCCCAGCACCTTCCGCACCCGGACCATGGCTCATGATCTCAAACCAACCCGCCGTCTAGGTCTGGTCACCCAGCTGGTGGTGACTCGTTCCGGCGCGCTCCGCGTGCCCATCCCGGTGTGGGATTCACCGAGCGACCCGCCGGCGCACACGGCGCTCAGCGGGAATCATGCTGGCGTAGTGCGGCGCAACTCGTTGAGCCTGCGGCTCGCCGTGCCGCAGGCCAAGGCAGTCTCAATGGTGCAGACCTACCCCGAGAAGTCGTAGGCACTTTTCTGCATCTCGGCACCGCGGCGTAGATGGGGGCGCTGGTTGGGTTTGTCAGCTGGCGGCTGTGGCTCCAGCTTGGCCGGTGTCTTGCTCGGCGTGGTCGACGTCCTCGTAGGGTCGGGTTTGGAGCCAGCGGTGGTTGCGGATGATCTGGGTGGTGCGCTCGGAGAGGTCGGGTGGGGGCTGGTCGTCGTCGGCGCGGTTGCAGACCTCAGCACGCAGGATTCGGTCGCCCTCAGTGCCGTTGCCTTCGGCCTCACACACGCGGACGAGGCAGAGCCGGGTGGCTTCCTCGTCGGGTGCAGCCAGCGCGCCGATCTCGGCAGCCGCACGGGCTTGGGCGATGTCGTGACGCTCAAGGCTGTGGGTGGCGACGAGGAACGCGACGTCGGCCACGGCTGAGGTCATGT
>JBASAN010000197.1:0-3209 GCA_049650625.1 Ornithinimicrobium sp. | reverse complement strand
CATTCAGCCAGTTCGACATCAGCCCCGCGGGCACCCGGGCACTGGCCACCCGTAACCGGCCGCTGTGAGCGAAAGCCCGTCTCGACATACAGATGGAGTAGGACCTGCGGACGTCCTGACCCTCGATCTGCGCGCGGAGGGTCAAGTACTGGCCCGGCTCGAAGGCGAACTCCCCCCGCAGGTGGGGCGGCACCTCGAGGGAGACGACGACGGCTTGGTCGTTCAGTCGCGCGATATCCACGATCTCCAGCTCGCGCCATCGCGGCCGGCGGCGGCTCGGGACGACCAGGGAAGCGCTCACGGACACCATTCCTCCTCGACGTGGGGCTTCAGGCTAGAGACTCGGCACCGCGTGTGATGGCTCAGGGTCCGAGCACCGGTGTCCCGGGTGGACCTTCGCGTGCGAGAGACTGCTCACGTGAGCCCGAGCCACGACCACTCCCATCCTCATCAGCCGGCGGGCGACCAGGCGCAGGTGCCTGGGCCCCTCGCCGATGCCAGCGTCCGCACCGGACGTCCCAACGACGCGCCCGCTATCGGTGCCGTGCAGGCCATGGTCTTCCGGTCCGCGTACGAAGGTGTGGTGCCGCAGTCGGTCCGGGAACAGTTCGACCCCGACCGGTTCGCTTCGGCCTGGCGCGGGTCCATGTCCCAACCGCCCACCCCCGCTCATCGCGTCATGGTGGCCTGTGCGGGCGAGCAGGTGGTCGGCTTCGCGGCTCTGGGCCCGACCACCGACACGGACGAGGCCGTCCCGGAGCGCTGCGGCGAGATCATGGTGCTGGCCATCCATGCCGACGCCCGCCGCTCGGGGCACGGGTCACGCCTGCTGAACGCCTGCGGTGACACCCTCCGCGCCAACGACTGCGCTGCCGTGCTGACCTGGGTCCTGGCGGCTGATGAAGCTACTCGGGCCTTCTGCTCCGTCAGCGGGCTGGAACCCGACGGTGCATGGCGCGAGCGGGTGGTCGGTCCCGACGGCGAAACGGCCCGCGAGGTGCGCCTCGTCGCCAGCCTGTGAGCCGCGCGGGCGCCCCGACCCGGATCAGCCCGGCGACACGACAGGGTGTCGCTGTCGGGCTGGCCACCGGCGCCTACGGCATCGGCTGCGGGGCCCTCGGCGTCGCGGCAGGGCTGTCCGTGCCGCAGACCATGGTGACCTCGCTCCTGCTGTTCAGTGGGGGCTCGCAGTTCGCCTTCTTCGGGGTCGTCGGGGCGGGGGGCTCGATGGGCTCCGCGGTGGCCGCCTCGACCCTGCTCGGGGTCCGGAACGCGTTCTACAGTGTGCGGATGGCGCAGATCCTGCGACCGGTCGGGGTGCCCCGGCTGCTGGCTGCGCACCTGACGATCGACGAGTCCACGGCGGTGGCCGTTGGGCAGGGCACACCGGAGCAACAACGGCGGGGCTTCTGGGTGACCGGGGTGACGGTCTTCCTGCTGTGGAACGTGATGACGGCCGTGGGTGCCATCCTCGGAGACGCCATGGGCGATCCGCGGACCTACGGCCTCGACGCGGCGGCTGGGGCCGCCTTCCTGGCGTTGTTGTGGCCGAGGCTGCGGGGCCGTGACCCGCTGGCCACCGCGGTCGTGGCCGTTGTGCTGACCGTCGCGGTGGCACCCTTCGCGCCCGCCGGCATACCCGTGCTGGTGGCCGGGCTGGCCGCCCTGGTGGTCGGGCTCCCCGCCTGGCGTGCACCTTCGGGCCGCTCGTCGTGACGCTCTGGGTGGCCGTACTGCTGGCCTGCACGCTGTCCTTCGCCCTCAAGCTCACCGGCTACGTGCTGCCCGAGCGAGCCCTCGCTGCCCCTTGGGTGCAACGGGTCACTCCGCTACTCCCCGTCGCCCTGCTGACCGCCCTCATCGTCAGCCAGGGCCTGCTCGACGACGCCGGGACTCTGGTGCTGGACGCCCGCGCCGCCGGCCTGATGGTGGCCGTAGTCGCGCTCGTGGCGCGGGCCCCCTTCCTGGTCGTCCTGGTGCTGGCCGCCGGAACGGCGGCACTGGTACGCGCCGTGGGGGGCTAACGCGTGCCGGCGGACCGGATCGTCGGGATCGACGTTGCCCGGACGTTGGCCCTGCTGGGCATGGTGGTGGCTCATCTGACCCAGCCCCTGACCGATGGCGGCGAGGCGGTCTCACCGTGGCACCTCCTCGTCTCCGGACGTTCCTCAGCCCTGTTCGCTGTGCTGGCCGGGGTGTCCATCACGCTGAGCACGCATTGCTGGGGTCCCGACGCTGGGCACGGGCTCCGCGACGGCGCTCGCGTGTCGTTGGCGACCCGGGCCGCATCGATCGCTGTCATCGGGTTGTTCCTGGGGCCCCTGGGCTCCGGGGTGGCCGTGATCCTGACCTACTACGGGGTGCTGTTCCTGTGCGCCCTTCCGGTGCTGACGTGGTCTGCTCGCAGGTTAGGCCTGCTGGCCGCGGTATGGGCCGTGGCCTCGCCCATCATGAGCATGAGGCTCAGAGCATGGTTGCCAGAGGCCACCTATGACCTCCCCTCTCCGACGTTCGTGCTCGATCCGGCACTGCTGTCCAGCGAGATCATGGTCACCGGCTACTACCCGGTGCTGACCTGGGCGACCTACCTTTTTGCGGGTATGGCGATCGGACGCCTGGATCTGCGCGCCCCGACCACTGCCGTCCACCTGCTGACCACCGGTCTGTGGCTCGCGGTGGTGTCCGTGGTCGTCTCCGCCCTGCTGACCCGGAGTCGCTCGGTGGGGCACATCCTGCTCCAGACCTACCAAGGTTTCGGTGATATCTCCACGCGCGCCGACCTGACGCGCGAGCTCCAGCTCGGTTTCTTCGGGACGACACCTACGGACTCGTGGTGGTGGCTGGGCGTGTGGTCCCCGCACAGTGGGAGCATTGTCGATCTGGCGCACACCACGGGTGCTGCCATGGCGGTACTGGGCGGGTGCCTCCTGCTGACGTCTCGGCTCCGCGTCCGGGGGCGACGTCGACTGAGCATCGTCGCGGGAGCAGGCACGATGACGTTGTCGCTGTACGTCGTGCACGTCGTCCTCCTCGCAGCTCCGGAGCAGCTCGAGTGGGCAGACAGGATGATTGTGCAGGTCTCCCTGCTTATGGGCGTCGGTGCCCTTTTCGCTGCGGCGAGGGCGCGGGGGCCATTGGAGGTGTTGGTCGGCGAGCTCAGCGCAACCGCCGTTCGCGCGACTCACGACACACCCGCGGCCCGCTTACGC
>JBASAN010000196.1:0-10722 GCA_049650625.1 Ornithinimicrobium sp. | reverse complement strand
GCGTACGGCATACCGACGCGGGTCGCTTGGTCCGCGATGGACTCCTGCGCCTGCTTCTTGGTGCCGACGAAGAGGATCGTCCCGCCGTGCGCGACGGTTTCCTTGACGAAGTCATAGGCCTCGTTCAGGTACGTCAGCGACTGCTGCAGGTCGATGATGTAGATGCCATTGCGCTCGGTCATGATGAAGCGCTTCATCTTGGGGTTCCATCGACGGGTCTGGTGCCCGAAGTGGACGCCGCTCTACAGGAGCTGACGCATAGTGACGACGGCCATGCCGAGGTCTCGCTTTCTGTTGTGTGCAGTTGGTCCTGGCACGGGCGACCACCTCCGCCCACCCCTGACTTCGGGGGCGGGACTGCGAAGGTGTGCCCCGGCAGCACAGTGCCGGTATGTCCGTGCGCGAATTCGTCTGACGCAGGGGACAGACGTCCCCACATCGTACTGCCGCAGCGCCTGCCTCCGAAATCACGGTACCGAGCCGGTCTACGGTGGGGACCATGACGTCACCGATCGTGACCCGGATGCGTGGCTTCGGCACCTCGATCTTCACCGAGATGAGTGCCTTGGCTCTCGAGCACGGTGCAGTCAACCTGGGACAGGGGTTCCCCGATACGGACACTCCCGACGAGGTCAAGGCGGTCGCCATCAAGGCTATCCAGGACGGAGTGAACCACTACCCACCGGCACGCGGTATGCCGGTGCTGCGCCGCGCCATCGTCGCCCACCAGCAACGGTTCTACGGGATGACCGTCGACCCCGAAGAAGAGGTCCTGGTCACCGTGGGAGCGACCGAGGCCCTGGCCGCCTGCGTCCTGGCGTTGGTCGAGCCCGGCGACGAGGTGGTGACCATCGACCCCACCTACGACGCCTATCCCGCAGCCATCGCGCTGGCCGGCGCGACGCACCGGGCCGTCCCTCTGGACCTGCGTGACCACACGTTCGATCCGGACGACCTGGCTCGAGCCGTGGGACCGCGCACCCGTATGGTCATCCTCAACAACCCCCACAACCCCAGCGGCAAAGTCTTCACCGCGGTCGAGCTCGAACAGATTGCGCAGGTGGCTCGAGAGCGTGACCTTGTGGTGGTCTGCGACGAGGTTTACGAGCACCTCGTGTTCGACGGAGCGCGACACATCCCCCTAGCCTCACTGCCCGACATGGCGCAGCGCACCCTGACCATCTCCTCGGGCGGGAAGACGTTCTCGGCCACCGGTTGGAAGGTCGGCTGGGTGCACGGCCCCGCCTCGCTCGTGGCAGCGGTCGCCGCGGTCAAGCAGTTCGTGACCTTCACTGGAGCTGCAGCTTTCCAGCCGGCGATCGCCCACGGTCTGTCTCTGCCCGACGACTTCTTCGGGGACCTCACGGCAGATATGCAGCATCGCCGGGATCTGCTCGTCGGCGCTCTCCTGGGCGTCGGCATCGAGGCCCGCGCCCCTCAGGGCAGCTACTTCGTCATCGGGGACATCTCGGCTGTCACCACAGACGACGCTCTGACCTGGTGCCGAGCACTACCCGCGGCGGTCGGAGTCGCAGCTATCCCCGTGGCTGCTTTCTGTCAGGATCCCCACAGCGCCCGCAACGCCGTGCGATTCGCCTTCTGCAAGGAGGAAGCGACACTGCGTGAAGGCATTGCACGACTTCACGCTGGGGGACGGCGGTGAGCGGTGACGGCTCCGGCGCGACAGCCATCCCGGCTGAGGTGAAGGCAGCCTTCGAGGTCCATCTCAGGGTGGAGCAGGGGCGGTCCGTCCACACCGTCCGCGGATATCTGGGAGACCTGGCTGCTGTGGACGACTTCCTGGACGCCTCGGGCATCGACGCCCTGGCCGAGGTCGATCTCTCCCATCTGCGAGCGTTCCTCGCGGCACAGTCGCATGCGGGGCTGGCGCGTTCGTCGATCTCGCGACGAGCGGCCTCGGTGAAGACGTTCTTCGGATGGGCCCAGCGTGCTGGCTGGATCGAGCTGGACCCTGCAGCGCGGCTGAAGGCCCCCGGCAGGGATCAGCATCTTCCCGATGTGCTGGCTGTCGACCAGGCGTCGTCCCTGATGGACCTGGCCGCCGTGGCGAGCGATGACGACGATCCGGTTCATGTGCGCAACCGCGCCATGGTCGAGCTCCTCTACGCCACCGGTATGCGGGTGGGCGAGCTGTGTGGCCTGGACGTCGACGATGTCGATGTCTCTGGCCGACAGGCGCGGGTGCTGGGCAAAGGAGGCAAGGAGCGCATGGTCGTCTTCGGGCGCCCCGCAGGACGAGCGTTGGAGACCTACGGTGCCGAAGCGCGGCCGAGGCTGACGCAAGCCTTCAGCGGGGCTGCACTATTCCTGGGTCGTCGCGGACGCCGCGTGGACCAACGTCAGGTCAGGACGGTGGTGCACGACTTGCTCGCCCACCTTCCGGATGCCCCCGACATGGGACCCCATGGCCTTCGCCACAGCACAGCAACGCATCTTCTGGACGGTGGCGCTGACATCCGCACCGTGCAGGAAGTCCTGGGGCACGCGAGCCTGGCCACTACACAGATCTACACCCACGTCTCCACCGCGCGGCTAAGGTCCGCATACCAACAGGCTCATCCTCGGGCCTAGGGACCGGCGCCCGGGAGCAGCGACACCTCCCAGGGGCGGAGCAGGAGCATGGGGTCGATGTAGTCGCGGCCGAGGCGTGCCCCCAGATGCAGGCAGGTCACGGGCCAGCAGTGACTTCCCTGGTCGCTCAACGACCCGACCCGCTGACCGGTGTCGACCAAGCTTCCCTGAGGCACGGGATCCTCGACCGGTTGGTAGGTGCTCAGGATGCCGTCAGGATGCAGCACTGAGACGATGCCGACACCGTTGATCTCTCCGGAGTACGACACCACACCGACAGCCACAGAACGCACCGTCGACCCTTGCCATCCGGCGAGATCGACCCCACGGTGCCCCGGGAGCCAGCGCTCGCTCGGGCCGTCGAAGGGATGCAGGGGCACCCGGGGACCCGCCAGCGGCCAGCTCCACGAAGAGGGACCGCGGGACGTGGGTCTCTGGGGTCTCAGATCACCCAAGCCTTCGACCAGGCTTCCCACGGTTTCCGCAGTGGTGGACAACCGACGGACCATGTCTTCCGGATCTGTTGCCGGGGCTTCGGGCAGGAGCGCAGCGGCGCGAACGCCTCCGCCAGTGACCAGCAGGCAGCCGACCATGACCAAGCCGATCACGATGCGCGTTGCCGCAGCGCTCAGGGAGTACACCGGGACCACCCCCGCGCCGTGCGCCGAGCCATCCGTGCTGCCTCCAGCTGCCCCAAGGCGCCCATCACCTCAGCGGGGCTGAGGCCCGCTGAGGTGGTGAGCGCGTCCACGCTGACTGCGCGTCGAGTGGGGATGCTCTGCCACACCCGGAACGCTTCCGGCTCGAGATCGTCACCGAGCCGTGTGTCTCCCTGCTTGGGCTCGGCGAGGTCGGCGCCGATCCGGCCGAAGAGCTCGGCGACCTCCGCGGCATCGGTCACCAGGACCGCTCTACCGGTCCGGATCTCCTCGTGGCAGCCTGCCGAGACCATCGACGTCACGGGTCCGGGCACCGCGGCCACCGGGCGCTTCACGCCGCACGCAGCGCTGACCGTGCTGCGGGCACCCGACCGCAGCCCCGCCTCGACGAGGACTGTGCCTTGGGACAGCGCCGCGATGAGACGGTTGCGGGCCAGAAATCGACTCCGTGTCGGGGCCGAGCCCGGCGGCACCTCGCTGACCACTGCGCCGACCTCAGCGATCCGGGCGATGAGCGAGGCGTGAGCTGCAGGGTAAGGGCGCTCGACCCCTCCGGCCAGGACGGCGATGGTCAGGCCGTCGGCGGCCAAGGCTCCCCGGTGTGCTGCCGCGTCGACCCCGAAGGCAGCCCCGGAGACCACTGTGAAGTCTCTGGTGGCCAGACCGGCGGCCAACTCTGCGGCCACGTATTCGCCGTAGGAGGTGCTGGCCCGAGCGCCCACGATCGAAGCGCTGCGTTCGGCCATCGTCGCCAACGGCACGTGGCTGCCCCGCATCCATAGACACCACGGTGGAAACTCGAGGTCATCGACCCCCGTGGGCCACTCCGGGTCATCCGGGAAGATGAGGACAGCACCCACCCGGGAGGTGATCTCGAGGTCGCGATCGGTGCTCAGGTCTCGAAGTCGCGCCGTGAACCGCTGCGACCCGCCTCGTCCCACCCGCGCGCCACTCTTGACTCTTTCCAAGGCCTCTACCAAGCCGACGTCGGCTATCAGGGCACGAGCGGTCTTGTCATCCGGCTCGGCTATCCGCGACCAGGCCAGCCGAGCATGGTGCTCCGGCGTCAGCGTCCGTGGCCCACTCACGCCGCTACCCCCATCGAAGCCCGAAGGGTCAACGCGAACGCGGTGTCGGCACGGCTCGGACGGTCGCGTCCGGCAAGGTCGGCCACCGTCCAGGCCACCCGCAAACAGCGGTCGTACCCCCGCAGGGTGAGCGCCCCGGTATCCATAGCCCGGTCCAGATCACGGGTCACCGTGCGGGGAAGCCTCAACAATCCGTCTCGCAGGTAGGCCCCGGAGACTTGCGCATTCACGTGCCAGGGAGTGTCGATGAGTCGAGCGCGTTGGCGCTGCCGGGCCTGGGCGACCCGCTCGGCCACCGCGGCACTGCCCTCCGCCGCTCCCCCGCCCAGATCCCCACGGCTGACCGGCAGCATGAGCAGGCGCAGGTCGATGCGGTCCAGGAGGGGTCCCGAGAGCTTGCCGAAGTAGCTGCGGCGCGCAGCGGGTGTGCACCGGCACGAGAGACCTTTGCCGAACCCCTGGCCGCACGGGCAGGGGTTGGCTGCCATCACCAGCTGGAACCGGGCCGGCAGACGGACGTGCCGGTCCGCCCGGGAGATCACGACCTCGCCGGATTCCAGGGGTTGGCGGAGGCCGTCCAGAACGTCTCGACGAAACTCGGGCGATTCATCGAGGAAGAGGACCCCACGATGGGCCCGCGACACCGCTCCAGGTCGCACTCGGCCGCTGCCCCCACCGATGACCGAGGCCATGGATGCCCCGTGATGCGGACCGACGAACGGGGCAGCGGTGATCAGCGACCCGTCCGAGGGCAGCTCCCCCAAGACGGAGTGGATGCCGGTGACCTCGAGCGCCTCGGTCGGTTGTAGCGACGGGAGCACCGACGGCAACCGCTCCGCGAGCATCGTCTTGCCAGCTCCCGGCGGCCCGAGTAACAGCATGTGGTGCCGCCCGGCGGCGGCGATCTCGAGGGCCAACCGGGCCTCAGCCTGCCCGACCAGCTCGTCCAGGTCCGGAAGGACCGTCGGCGTGGGGCGAGCCTCGGGGGGCACGAGGTCCGCCGGCGTCCGCCCGGCAGCCAGCGCACGGTACAACCGGGTCACGTCCGCCAGATCGCGCACGGCGTGCACCCGCACCCCCGGGATGAGCGCGGCCTCCCTGGCGCTCGCCTGGGCCACCACGACAGCGCGGATCCCGGCCTTACCGGCGGCCATGGTCATCGGGCGGACTCCAGGCACCGGACGCCCCGACCCATCCAGTCCCAGCTCTCCGATGTGAGCTACCGGGGAGACCGTCGCCAGAGGCAGGCGCCCGTCGGCGGCCAGCAACGCCACGCTGATCGCGAGGTCAAACCCACTGCCCGCCTTGGGCAGGCCGGCGGGCGACAGATTGATCGTCCAGCGCCGCATCGACAGACTGAGGCCCGCGTTGCTGGTCGCCGCCCGGATGCGGTCCGGTGCTTGGGCGCAGGCGGCGTCGGGTAGTCCGCTGACCACGAACGCAGGCAAGCCCTGGTTGCCATGGGCTTCCACCGCGACGATGTGTCCGTCAACCCCGCTCAGCGCGACTGCGAGGGTGGCAGCGAACCCCATCAGAACGCACCTCGCACGTGCTCGATGTCCACGGCGCGCCCGCTCACCGTGAGTCCGAGCACGTCGACGCGGATGTTGGTCGCACCGTGGGAGTGCTCGCTCATCCACCGTCCGGCCAGTCGCCGGAGGCGATGTGCCTTGGCGGGGGTCACCGCCTGCACCGGGGTGCCGAAACGTGTGGACCTACGCGTCTTCACCTCATAGAAGACAAGGGTGTCCCCCTCGATGCCCACGATGTCGATCTCCCCCAGATCGCAACGCCAGTTGCGTTCCACGATCCTTACTCCGTGGGCCCTCAGGTGATCCACGGCCAACTGCTCGCCGCGTTCGCCGATTGCACGCGCCCTCGCGTGCGCCGCTCCTCGCTGGGCCATGGTGACCACCTCCACGGCCAACCCTGGCGCGCCCACTACCGCCGGCCGAGGAGATCGGGGTCATCTGTGGACGGCAGGGTCCGTGGGTGCGGGTGTGGATGAGCCGCGTCTGCGATCCCATCCCCATCCGCTCAGTCGTCGAAGCCGCTCTTGGGTATCTCGAGATCGGCTTGGGCCAGCTCCTCGACGTTGACGTCCTTGAAGGTGATGACGCGTACCTTCTTGACGAACCGCGCTGGTCGGTAGACGTCCCAAACCCAGGCATCGGCCATTGTGACCTCGAACCAGGTCTCGCCGTGTCCGGTCTTGACCTGCACGTCGACCTGGTTCGCCAGATAGAAGCGACGTTCGGTCTCCACGACATGGGTGAACAGCCCCACGACATCGCGGTACTCCCGGTAGAGCGACAGCTCCATGTCCGTCTCGTACCGCTCCAGGTCCTCGGCACTCATGTGGGGGCTACCTCCTGCGTCTCCTGCATCAGATTCCAACTGCGCCGATGATGATCACACGTACCGTGCTCGCGCAACGCGGCCCGGTGCTCGGGCGCCGCATAGCCCTTGTTGAGGTTCCACCCGTAACAGGGGTGTCTGTCGTGCAGCTCCACCATCATCGAGTCCCGAGCCACCTTCGCCACCACGCTGGCCGCAGCGACCGACGAGCAGCGCATGTCCGCCTTGACCATGGTGTGGACCGGAGCGTGCTCGGGAACCGGTGACGGGTGCGCTGTCTGCGGACCCGTGAAGGCCAAGAGCCCTATCCGCTCGGGGCGCGTCAACCAGTCGTGGTTTCCGTCCAGAAGGATGAGGTCAGGCACCACCGCGCACTGGGCCAGGGCCCGTTCGCCGGCCAGCCGAAGGCCCGTCATGATGCCCCATCGGTCGATCTCCTCAGGGCTGGCATGTCCGACTCCCCAGCTCAGGGCCCACTTCTTGATCTTCGGCACCATCTCCTGCCGCGCCGAGCTCGTGAGCAGCTTGGAGTCCCTGACCCCCGGTGGGGCCGCGCGCGCGGCTGCATCGATGGCTACGACACCTACGCTGACCGGTCCAGCCAAGGCACCGCGACCCACCTCGTCCATCCCAACCAGCACGGGATAGCCGGCCCGCTGCAGTTGGCGTTCCGTGCGCAGTGAAGGTCGCCGCTGCGAGGGAGAACCACGTCTGCGGGGGGTCATCGACTCATCGGGGCCCCGGCCCGAGCGCCGAGGGCACGTCGGTGAGGGTCTGCGGATTCTGAAACCAGTCAAGCCGGTTGAGCGGCCACACCAGCGCCATGGCCTGCCCGACCACGCGATCCGTCGGGACGGAGCCGGTTGCCCCGGTCCCGTCGTCGTGCACCCGCGAGTCACCGGAGATCGACCGGTGGTCCCCCATCAGCCACAGGCGCTCCGGAGGCACCGTGATGTCGAAAGGCTGCATGCTCGGTTCGTCGCCCGGGTAGACATAGTCCTCGTCCAAAGGTTGGTCGTTGACCGTGACCCGACCACGATCGTCGCAACAGACCACATGGTCACCGGCCACACCGATCACTCGCTTGATGAGGTGGTTTCCCTCACCTGTGGGGGCGAGCCCGACGAACTCGAGGCCTCGGACCGCACCGTTGAGCACCGGACCCCGGTCGGTCCGGACCGTCGGAGGCAACCAGTTGTCCGGATCCTCGAAGACGACGATGTCCCCGCGGTCGATGGCCATGGGACCAGCTTGGATCTTGCTGACGACGACCCGGTCTCCGATGATGAGCGTGTCCTCCATCGACCCTGACGGAATCCAGAAGGCCTGGACCAGGAACGTCTTGATGAGGAAGGAGATCACCAGCGCTATGGCGGCGACGGTCAGGATCTCCTTGCAGAAGGCCCACAGGGCGCTGCCAGCACGCGACGATCGGTCGTCGACCGTCACCGCGCTGGACGAGCCTTCATCGGGGCGCGCAGGGTCAGTCTCGCCCGCCCGGGGCTGGTTGTCGCTCACACGGTGCCCCTTCGACAGCAGGTAGTTGCTAGCGCTTCTCGCGGATTCTCGCGGCCTTGCCTCGCAGGTTACGCAGGTAGTACAGCTTGGCGCGACGGACGTCGCCGCGGCTCACCAGCTCTACCTTTTCGATGTTGGGCGAGTGGACGGGGAACGTGCGTTCCACGCCCACACCGAAACTGACCTTGCGTACGGTGTAGGTCTCGCCGATGCCCCCACCGTGACGGCGGATGACGATGCCCTGGAAGATCTGGACACGCGAGCGGTTGCCCTCGATGACCTTCACGTGGACCTTGACGGTGTCGCCACCGCGGAAGTCGGGGATGTCGTCACGGAGGCTGGCTGCGTCGACGTTGTCGAGCTGATGCATGTTCGGTTCGCTTCCTCGTCAGTGCCACAGGTCACCCACGGATATCTGTCCACCCGGTATGCCGGCTGGTTGCGTGTCGTTGGTGGGCGTCGCGTCGGTATGCCGCACTCACCCCCTGTGGCAGGGGCACGGCCGATGGCCGACGAGGACACCGTCGATGATTCTCGCACACCCGTGGGCAGGAGCCGAATGCCCCGATCGCCGAGACGTCAGGGTCGAGACTTGTGGAGCTCCACCGTGGGCACACCCTCGTACGTCGAACGGCCGCGCGTGCGATACCCGGCCCTTCGGTACATCCGCAGGTTGGCCACCGAGTTTGCGCCGGTGAACATGCTGAAGCCGGTGACACCCTCAGGTGCCGCCTGCTCGGCCCACGCCAGCAGCGCCTTGCCCAGTCCACGACCCTGCAGGTCCGGCGCCACCATCAGGCGGCCGATGTCCCACAGCGCACCGACCTGCCTCGCCCGGACCGACCCCACGAGTCGGCCGTTGGACCGCACGACCCAGGTCTGCCACTCGCGCAGCCACGCCGTCACGTCTGCCAGGCTTTCGTTCAGGGCCGGAATGGCGAAGCTGTCATGATCACGGGCTTCGGAGAGCCAGCATGCGCGCGCGAGCGTGAGGATCTCCCCTGCGTCAGCGGGTACGGCGCCGGCGACATCGAGGTCCGCCCCGCTGAGCTCGGACCCCTCGAGCAGCAACAAGGCGCTGGGCGCCAACAGGTCCGGTCGCCGCGCCACTGTGCGCTGCCTGCGTTGACGCTCTCGCCACACCGACACCCCCTGATGGTCTCCGGACAGCAACACCGGCGGCACCTCACGGCCACGCCACTGCTGGGGCTTGGTGTAGACGGGGTACTCCAGGAGCCCGCCGGTGTGCGACTCCTCGGTCAGCGACTCGGCGTTGCCGATCACTCCCGGCACCAGCCGGGCGATCGCCTCGACCATGGCCAGGGTCGCGACCTCGCCTCCGTTGACCACGTAGTCGCCCAAGGACACGACCGAGACCGGCATTACTGTCTGCGCGTACTCGACCACCCGCTCGTCGATGCCTTCGTACCGGCCACAGGCGAAGGCCAGCCAGGGTTCGCGAGCGAGGTGCTCGGCCAGTGCCTGGGTGAAGACCGCGCCGGCCGGGCCGGGAACGATGAGGTGGGGGGTCTGCGGCTCTCCCGCTCCGGAGCCGGCCAGCCAGTCGAGCGCCTCACCCCAGGGCTCGGGTCGCATCACCATCCCCGCACCCCCGCCATAGGGAGTGTCGTCCACCGTGCGGTGGCGGTCGTGCGCCCAGTCGCGCAGATCATGCACCTTCACGTCCAGGAGGCCGTCCTTGCGGGCTCGGCCGATCAGGGACTGATCCAACGGATCCAGGTACGAGGGACAGATGCTGAAGACGTCGATGCGCACGTCAGGCGTCCGCGTCCAGCAGCCCGGCCGGCGGGTCGATGACCACGACTCCGGTCGAGAGGTCGACGGTGGGCACCAGTTGCTCCACAAAGGGCACGAGCGCCGTGCCGCCGTCGTGCAGCACAACTTCCAACAGGTCCTGAGCGGGACGAGTATGCAGGGCGCTCACCCGCCCGACGTCCTCCCCGGAGACGAGCCGAACGCTGAGACCCACCAGCTCATCTTCGTAGAACTCTTCGGTAGGCCCGACCGGCGCGGCGTCCGCGGAACGGTCTTCCAGGCTTCCCACGCTTCCCATCGGGACGAACAGCCGCGTGTCACGCAGCTCTTCCGCGCTCTCCCGACTCTCGACGCCCTCGAAGCGCAACAGGTAACGGCCCTGATGGACCCGGACCGACTGGAGACGTAAAGGGCCGCGGTCGACAGGCTCGGTAGCGAACACCGATCCGACGCTGAACCGCTGGCCGGGAGCGTCGGTGTGCACCTGCACACTGACCTCCCCGCGCAGTCCGTGCGGCTTGCCGACCCTGGCGACCAGCACCAGGTCAGGCAAACCGCTCATCGGATGGCGCTGTGGGTCAGCGCTGCCGGTCGGTGTCGACGATGTCAACGCGCACCTTGGGACCGTCGCTCAGTGCGGTCATCACGGTGCGCAAGGCGCTGGCCGTGCGTCCGCGGCGGCCGATGACCCGCCCTAGGTCCTCCGGGTGCACCCGCACCTCGAGGACGTC
>JBASAN010000195.1:0-1940 GCA_049650625.1 Ornithinimicrobium sp. | reverse complement strand
TGCTCCGTGCGTGAGGTCGATTGGGCCGAGGTCACGATACTCCCGCGTAGACTGAGGTGGCCTCTCTGGCTACTACTCAATTCTTGAAGGAGCACACGCCGTGATCGTTGCCTCCGGCGTCGAACTTCGCGCGGGCGCGGCCCTGTTGTTGGACGACCTCAGTTTTCGTGTCGCCCCGGGGGACCGGGTGGGCCTGGTGGGTCGCAACGGCGCGGGCAAAACCACGCTGACGAAGGTGTTGGCGGGGCACGCCGAGCCCGCGGGCGGATCGGTGACGCGCAGCGGTGAGATCGGCTACCTGCCGCAGGACCCTCGCACGGGAGATCTGTCCGAGCTGGGCCGCGACCGCATCCTGTCGGCTCGCGGGCTCGACTCCGTGCTGCGCAACATGCGTGTGGCCGAGGAGGCCATGGCCAGCGCGGACGAGGTGCACCGCGACAAGGCGATGGCCCGGTACGGACGCCTGGAGGGGGAGTTCACGTCCCGTGGGGGGTATGCCGCCGAGTCCGAAGCGGCGTCCATTGCCAATAGTCTGGGACTGGACGAGCGGGTGCTGGGCCAACCACTGGGCACCCTGTCCGGTGGTCAGCGTCGTCGGATCGAGCTGGCGCGCATCCTGTTCTCCGGGGCCAGCACGCTGCTGCTGGATGAGCCGACCAACCACCTCGACGCCGACTCTGTGGTGTGGCTTCGCGAGCACCTGAAGAACTACGCCGGTGGACTGCTGATCATCTCCCACGACGTCGAGCTCATCGAGACGGTGGTCAACCGGGTGTTCTATCTCGATGCCAACCGCGGCGAGCTGGACATCTACAACATGGACTGGAAGCGGTACCTCACCCAGCGGGAGAACGACGAGCGTCGTCGCCATCGGGAGCGCTCCAACACGGAGAAGAAGGCTCAGACGCTCATGGCTCAGGCCGAGAAAATGCGAGCCAAAGCGACCAAGGCCACCGCTGCGCAGTCGATGATCAAGCGCGCGGAGAAGATGATGGCGGGGTTGGAAGGGGAGCGGGCGGTCGAGAAGGTCGCCAAACTGCGCTTCCCGACCCCGGCCGCCTGCGGGAAGACACCGTTGACGGCGGAGGGGTTGTCCCGGTCCTACGGCTCGTTGGAGATCTTCACCGACGTGGACCTGGCGATCGACCGTGGCTCCAAGGTGGTGGTCCTGGGGCTCAACGGTGCGGGCAAGACCACGCTGCTGCGGCTGCTGGCCGGGATCGACCACCCCGACACCGGTGAAGTCCACGCTGGGCACGGGCTCAAGCTCGGGTACTACGCCCAGGAGCACGAGACCCTCGATGTGAAGCGCTCGGTGCTGGCTAACATGAAGACGGCTGCTCCGGATCTGGACGAGACCGAGACCCGCAAGGTGCTCGGGTCCTTCCTGTTCTCCGGTGAGGATGTGCTGAAGCCGGCTGGCGTGCTCTCCGGTGGGGAGAAGACCCGGCTGGCGCTGGCCATGCTCGTGGTCTCCGCCGCCAATGTGCTGCTGCTCGACGAGCCCACCAACAACCTCGACCCTGCTTCGCGCGAAGAGGTGCTGGGAGCACTGCGGTCCTACAGCGGTGCCGTGGTGCTGGTCTCGCACGACGAGGGTGCGGTCAGCGCCCTGGAGCCGGAGCGCGTGCTGCTGCTGCCCGACGGGGTCGAAGACCTCTACGGCCGCGACTACCAGGACCTCATCGAGCTGGCCTGAGCACCTGCCAGGTCCAGGCGGAGCGCAGGATGTAGGCCAGGAGCAGCATCTCGAGTCCGATGGAGAGGCCGTAGAACGCTGCCCAGTCCCAGGACTCACCGGCCGCGTTGAACATCGAGAAGGGTATGTAGAGCGTCGCCACGACGAGGTTCGCGGCGCGGTTGACCCGGTCGGGCAGCGCCATGGAGAGCACCACCATCAGGGCCGGGATCGACACGGACGCCAGAAAGATGGTCAGGAG
>JBASAN010000194.1:0-18216 GCA_049650625.1 Ornithinimicrobium sp. | reverse complement strand
CGTGACGTCGCCACCGGTTGAACCCCTTCGACGCGCACGCCCGCGGGGCGTTGGCGTGACTCATGCGTCCATCGCGTAGGAGCGTTCGATCAGGTCGGTCATCGCCTGCTGGAGGTCGCGGCGCTTCTTGTCGGTCCATCCTCTGGTCAGCTCAGCGAACACTTCCTCCTGCCAAAGATGCGCCTGGTCCAGCATCGACCGTCCCGTAGAGGTGAGTGATGCTTCGCGTCGTCGGCCATCGGTCGCGGACGCTGCCATGACGAGGTACCCGACTGCCGTGGCGCCCCTGCTCACCGCCTGTGTCTGCTGCCACAGACCGACGTGACCAGTGCCTTACGAAATGAAAGAGGACCTGCCCCGGGCCGAGGTCTGTCACTCGGTTGCCGCCATCTCGCGTCCTCCTCGACCACCATCAGTCGTTCGCTGACAGGGTGCCAGGACCGCGGGACCAGCGTGATGGCCGATCGTTCCACCCACTCGGCAAACTGCGCAGGCGTGATCGGACCAGCGCCCCTTGGGCCCAGCACAACGACCGGATCGCCGACCGCCCGCGCAGATCGCTGCAGGTCGCCGGCATTGACCCTCACGTGCCACTCGTGGATCGCTTCTTCAAGGTTGGGTTCCATGACCACACCGTCCCGTGGACCGCCCACCACCCAGCTCCCGCACTTCTCGACGAACGACTCACCCGTCCGCAACGGGACGCCATTGAGACCGAATCCGGCTCTTCCCATATGAGGGGTAGTCCGGGAGGGCGCGGCGGGCCTTCGCCTGCCGTGACCTGACGCTGTTCTGCCGACTCGACGACGTTGGCCGTCTCGGCCACCTCCGCGGCTGCGCAAGTCACGGACGACATCGCCAGAAGGCTGCTGGAGACCGCAGCGTTCAATGGCCCGACGCTACGGTCTCGTTCTCAGGTCCTCGACATACCGGCCGTCAGCCCCAGCCGAGCTCGTGGAGGCGGTCCTCCTCGATCCCGAAATGGTGGGCGACCTCATGGACGATGGTGACCGCGATCTCCTCCACCAGCTCGGCGCGATCGCTGCACATGCGGGTCAACGGACCTCGGAAGACCGTGATGTGGTCGGGTAGTTCGCTAGTCCAGCCATCATGTCGATCGGTCAGTGGCACACCGTCGTAGATCCCGAGCAGGTCTGGTTCGTTGGGGGGAGAGGGTTCCTCGGAAACCAGGAACACCACGTTGGACAGCATCCCCAGCAGCGGGCTGGGGATGCTGTCCAACGCGTCGGCGATGGCCTCTTCGAACTCGGCCGACGACAGCAATTCGTCGTCGCTCACAACCCACCCTCAGGCGTTGCCCGGAAGAGTCGGTGAGCCCGCGGGAGAGCGCTAGCGAACGCTGCTCTCCTCGATGGCCGCCGGTTCACCCGGCTTGGCGTTCACCGGCTCGCTGAGCTGCGGCATGGCCGCAGGCATCGAGTCGTGCTCACCGTGCGAGTGGGCGGCTGCGAGCTCAGCCGGCGTCACCGGCTGCACCTGGTCGCGGAAGTAGAAGTCGGACAAAGCTCGTCGCAGCCCATGGCCGACCGGTTGAGGCTTGCGGACTCCGCGCTCGTCGACCTTGTCACCTTGCTCCAAGGACAGTGGGTACTGCGGATCGTGCTGCACCAGGGTCCAACGGGTGTAGGGGTCCAGCGGCTCGTGAACCTCGTAGAACTCACCCTCCGGGGTGCGGACGATCCGACCGCTCTCGGTCCCGTGCAGCACCATCTCGCGGTCGGCGCGCTGTAGCGACAGGCACAGACGCTTGACCACGAAGAAGGTGATGAACGGTGCGATGAAGAACATGGCGCGGAACAGCATGGTGAGGTCGTTGATCGACAGCCCGAGCTTGATGGCCAGGATGTCGTTGACCGACCCCATAGCCAGGACCAGGTAGATCGAGATGGCTGCTGCTCCGACCGCAGTGCGGACCGGGGCGTTGCGCGGGCGGTCCAACAGGTGGTGCTCACGCTTGTCGCCCGTGACCCAGGACTCCACGAAGGGGTAGACGCCGCAGACCAGCCAGACCAGCGGAAGGAGGACCAGGGACCCCAAGAAGATATTGAAGCTCCAGGTCGTGCCGAAGGCCGTGAACTCCAACCAGCCGGGCAAGAGCCTCAACGCACCATCGGAGAACCACATGTAGAAGTCCGGCTGCGAGCCTGCCGTCACCTGGGTCGGGTCGTAGGGCCCGAACACCCAGACCGGGTTGATCTGGATCAGCGCGGAGATCAGTGCGGTGATACCGAACACGATGAAGAAGAAGCCACCGGCCTTGGCCATGTAGACCGGCATCAGCGGGAAGCCCACCACGTTGTTGTTCGTGCGACCCGGCCCGGGGTACTGGGTGTGCTTGTGCACCAGGACCAGCACGATATGCACGGTGAACAGTCCGACGAGAAGGGCTGGGATGAGCAGGACGTGGGCGATGTACAGGCGCGGGATGATCGCCTCTCCGGGGAAGGGCCCGCCGAAGACGAAGAACGTCATGTAGCTGCCGATCACCGGGGCGGACTGCATGAAGCCCGCCATGGCGCGGATGCCCGTGCCCGAGAGCAGGTCATCGGGAAGGGAGTACCCCGCGAAGCCTTCGATGATGGCCAACAGCGACAACACGGTGCCGATGACCCAGTTGATCTCGCGCGGCTTGCGGAAGGCGCCGGTGAAGAAGACCCGAGCCATGTGCAAAGCGATTCCCACGACGAAGAGCAGAGCGGCCCAGTGGTGCAACTGCCGGATCAGCAACCCACCCTTGATGTCGAAAGAGATGTCCAGCGTGGTGGCGTAGGCCTCGCTCATGTGGACGCCCTTGAGCGGCACGAAAGAGCCGTTGTACTCAACCTCTCCCATGCTCGGGACATACCAGAAGGTGAGGAAGGTGCCGGTGATGAGGCAGATGATCATCGAGTACATGGCGACTTCGCCGAGGAGGAACGACCAGTGGTCGGGGAAGACCTTACGGAGCAGGAACTTCATGCCCTTGGCGCTACCGACGCGTTCGTCCGTCCAGATGATGGGGGCGGGCAGTGTCGGCTTGTCGCGCTCGTCTGCTCTACTTTGCGCGGTGCTCGTGGTGGCGTCGGTGCGAACGGCGTCCGCGCCTTGCGGCACTCGGGATGTTGTTGACATCAGTCACGCTCCCAGAAACTTGGTCCTACGGGTTCGGCAAAACCGTCGGCGGCGACAAGATATCCGTCGGTGTCGACAGTGATGCGTAGTTGGGGGAGGGCACGACGGGCGGGCCCGAAGATGACCTTGCAGTCCTGCGTCATGTCGAAGGTGGACTGGTGGCAAGGGCAAAGCAGGTGGTGCGTCTGTTGCTCGTAGAGAGCCACCGGGCATCCGACGTGGGTGCAGACCTTGGAGTAGGCGAGGATGCCTTCAAAGCCCCAGTCGAGCGACTTCTGGCTCTGCACCACCTCGGGGTCCAGCCGCACCAGGATGACCTGATCCTCGGCTTTGGCCTCGAGGAGCTCGTGGGCCGACAACTCTTCCTCTGCCTCTTCGCCCACGAAGCCCTCGGGCATCACGTGGAAGACCGAGCCGATCGTGACGTCCGAGGCGCGGATAGGCGCTCCGGACGGGTCGACCATCAGGCGCAGGCCGGCCTTCCAGTTGGTGTCGTACAGATCCCGGCCCGGGGCGGGACCCAGACTGCCGGCGACCTGAAGGACGAGAGGAATGGCGAACAGCCCCAATGCCCCGGCGGCGCTCTGCAGAATGAGGGGACGTCGTCCCAGTTGAGACTCCTTCCACCCAGCACGCAGGTGGCTGGCGGCCCCCTCTCGAACATCCTCCGGAGAAGCCTGTTCGTGGCGCTCTTCCACAATTTCCTCATCCGGCATGAGGGTCTTGGCCCAGTGCACTGCTCCGAAGCCGATGCCGCACAGCGACAGCGTCATCGTCAGGCCGAGCGCTACGTGGTAAAGACTGACCTCGCCGATGCCGATGAACTGACCGCGGGCATCGAGGGGGATCAGGAAGTAGGCCAGGACAAATCCGACGGTGCCCACCGCCGACAGGAAGAACAGTGCGACGACCTGGCGCTCGGCTCGGGTTGCCGCTTTCTCGTCCACGTCGCTGCGACGGGGGACGTGCGGAGCCAAGCCAGGGTTCTCGAAGCGTTCCGGAAGCGGGCCTCTTTGTGCTTCGGGCAGTCCACCGGCGTGGTCGCTGGTGGCTGGGGTGTTGTCAGTCATAGTCAGGCAGCCTTTCTTCCCAGCCATACGGCGGCGGCAATGAGCAGTCCGACGCCGAAGGTCCAGATGAAGATGGCGTCACCAGCGGGTCCCAGGGAGCCCAGCGCCTGCCCGCCATAGGAGGTGCCGCCCTCCTCGATGTCTTTCAGGAACGCGATGACGTCACGCTTCTCTTCGGGGGTGATGTTCGAGTCGTTGAAGACGGGCATCGACTGCGGCCCGGTCAGCATGGCTTCATAGATGTGCTGCGGCTCAACGTTCATCAAGCTCGGGGCGTACTTGCCTCGGGTCAGCGCACCACCGGCTCCAGAGGAGTTGTGGCACATGGCGCAGTTCGTCCGGAACACCTTGCCGCCGTTGGCGATGTCGGCACCTTCGAGGTCCAGGTACTTGGCGTCCGGCACGTCTGGGCCCGGGCCCAGAGAGCCGATGTACTGCGCCATCTGCGTGATCTCTTCGGTGTCGAAGGCGACCGCGTCACGGTTGGCGGGAGCCTGCACCCCCGGAGCGGCCAAGGGCATCCGACCGGTGGAAACCTGGAAGTCCACGGCCGCAGCCCCGACCCCGACGAGGGAGGGTCCGTAGGACCCGTTTCCCTGGGCGTTGGTGCCGTGGCAGGACGCGCAGTTGGCCAGGAAGAGTTTGCGACCGGCGTCGAGCTCCTGCATCGAGGCCGTGGACGCCGAGGTCCCCGGGACCGCCTTGGGTTGCAGCGCTGCATACGCGGTGCCGGTCAGGCCCAGGCCCAAAAACAGCACGAAAAGAATCGCGAGCGGGCTACGGCGGCGGGCGGCCAGTCGTTTCACTGGTGTGTCCTCACGTCGGCAACGGTCAGGGATGTCAGCAGACTCGGGGTGGTCATCAGGACGCTCACTGGACGACGTAGATCGTCAGGAAGAGCGCCACCCAGACCACGTCGACGAAGTGCCAGTAGTACGACGTGACGACGGCGCTGGTCGCTTGGCTGTGGGTGTAGCGCTTCGCGGTGAAACTCCGCCCGATGATCAGCAGGAAGGCGATGAGACCTCCCGTGACGTGCAGCCCGTGGAACCCGGTGGTCATGTAGAAGACGGAGCCGTAGGGGCTGGAGCTCAGCGTCACGCCCTCGCGGATCAGCTCGGCATACTCCAGGATCTGGCCTGCGACGAAGGTTGCACCGAAGATGTAGGTCAGCACGTACCACTCACGCATACCCCACTTGCCGACCTCCATGAGCCTTCCGGTACGACTCGGAACTCCCTGCTCGGCCTTGAAGACGCCCAGCTGGCACCACACCGAAGAGATCACCAGGATGGTGGTGTTGGCGAGCGCGAAAGGAACGTTGAGCATCTCGGTGTTCTCGGTCCACAGCTCCGGCGCTACCGACCGAATCGTGAAGTACATGGCGAAGAGGCCCGCGAAGAACATGATCTCGCTGGAGAGCCACACGATGGTGCCCACCGCCACCATGTCCGGCCGGCTCACAGGGCCGCTGGCCGAGGGCACACCCGCCCGGGGGGACTGAGCAGTCGCTGAAGTCGTCGCCACGCGTTCCAGTATGACCTATGGGGGTAGTAGCGCGTCGGCGACCCTCCCATCGACGCGCAGGCAGCGCCCGGACCTCACGGGTGGGTAGCATCTGCGCATGACCGTCTCGACTCTGACCGAGCAGAGCCCCAAAGTGCGTCGCATCGCAATCCTGTTGTTCAGTGACGACAGGTCCACGCGTGACGCTGTGCGTCTGGGGGTGGGCAACAGGCCGGCCCCGCACGTGGAGGTCGAACGCTGGCATGAATGTGCTACCGCTCCCGCCGTCGAGCTGGCGCTGGACGAGGACACCTTCGACGTCTTGATCCTCGACGGTGAAGCTCAACCTTTCGGCGGGTTGGGACTGTGTCGGCAGCTGAAGAACGAGCTGTTCGAATGTCCGCCGGTGCTCGTACTGACGGGGCGACCCAACGACGGCTGGCTGGCCGCCTGGAGCCAGGCGGACGGGGCGGTCCCGCACCCCCTGGACCCGGCCGCGTTGGCCGCGACCGTGGCTCGCCTCGCCCAGCGGTGATGACCGTAGGTTCGACGTCCTGGACCTCGTTGTTGACCCACCTGCTGGACGGGTCCGACCTGTCCGCGCACGAGGCCGCGTGGGCCATGGACGAGACGATGGCGGGCCGGGCGACCCCGGCCAGTCTCGCCGCCTTCCTTGTGGCGTTGCGAGCCAAGGGCGAGAGTGTGGGGGAGATGCGTGCACTCTCGGACATGATGCTCGCGCACGCGGTGCCGTTCGAGAAGGCGGATCACGTCCGGGCCCTGGACATCGTGGGCACCGGAGGCGACGGCGCCCACACCGTCAACATCTCGACGATGGCGGCCATCGTTGCCGCAGGTGCGGGGATCACGGTGGTCAAGCATGGGAACCGCGCCGCCTCGTCGACGTCCGGGTCCGCTGACGTGCTCGAGGCCCTCGGGGTCCGCCTGGATCTGAGCACCGAGCGGGTAGCGCACGTGGCGCACCAGTGTGGGATCACGTTCTGCTTCGCCCAGGCGTTCCATCCGTCGATGCGCCATGCGGGTCCGACCCGTCGCGAGCTGGGGGTGCCGACCGCGTTCAACTTCCTCGGTCCGCTGACCAATCCTGCTCAACCCACCTACTCCGCCGTGGGCGTCGGTGCTTCGGTGATGGCCCCGATCATGGCCGGCGTGTTCGCCGAACGTGGCAAGCAGGCGGTGGTCTTCCGAGGGGACGACGGCCTCGACGAGGTCACGCCGGCCACGACGACATCCCTGTGGTGGGTCGCTGAAGGATCTGTGGCCCCGTTTGTGCTTGATCCACGGCGGGTGGGTTTCGACCTCAGTCCCGCGGAGGCTCTCCGAGGCCAGGACGCCACCTTCAACGCCAGCGTCGTGCGGTCCGTATGTCGTGGAGATGCCGGTCCGGTCCGCGACGCTGTGTTGTTGAACGCGGGTATCGCCATGGCGCTGGTCGACTCGGACGGGGGGACGGGTGAGGGCCGCGTCCCCTACGACGAGGCGAACCTGCACGAACGTTGGGCGGACGGCATACGGGCAGCGCGGGCGGCCATCGACGACGGCCGCGCTCTGACCGTCCTCGACGACTGGGTCCGCGCCACCCAGGAGTAGCGGGGAAGGTGGCGGGCGGGCTTGGGCTCAGGCCGGGAGTCGGTGCAGCGCTTCGCCAGATCCGCCCGCTCCGCCGACCGGACAGGTCCACACGCCGTCGAGGTCAACCAGACGGGTCCCGGGAGTCTCCAGCCAGTCCAGGATCAGCTCGCTCTCCTGGGGGTGCGTGACCTGTGCGTTCTCGTGCGGCAGGGGAGTGACGACTTCGGCGCTCTCACGCAGCGCCGAGATCATCGGCATCGGGTCATCACCCGCCGAGCACGCGCCCGCGGCCGCCAAGCGGCCGTAGCGAACACAGATGACCTCCCACCCCCCTTCCCCCCGTCTCCGAGCTGCGACGATCTCCGCGCTGGTGCGCAGAGGTTCCAGGCGCTGGGCTCGGGCCGCGGCACGTACCAGCGCCAGCATGCGATCCCGGACGAGCGCCGCATCCTCGTAGCGTTGCGCCTGGGTGAGCTCCGTCAGCCGCTGACGGAACTGTGCCACCACATCGTGGGTCCTACCCACCATGGCCTCACGCGCTCGGCCCACGATCACGGCGTAGTCGTCGACACTCTGCTGACCACTGCAGGGGGCACCGCACCGTCCCATCTCGGCCAGGATGCAGGGGCTTGCGTTGCCCTTGCGGCTGAGTCGTGCTGTGCACTGGCGGATGGGCACGACCTCGTGGACGGCGGCAACGGCCTCGGCAGCCACACTGCGGCTGTCGAAGGGACCTACGTAGTCGGCTCCGTCGGCGCGCATCGAGGACACGATGGACAGACGTGGGAAAGCTTCCGAGGTCAGCTTCACCCACACGGCTCGCTCGGGGTTGCGCGAGCGGGCGTTGTACGGCGGCTTGTGCGAGGCGATGAGGCGTAGCTCTCGAACCTGCGCCTCCAGCCGCGTCTGGCAGACGATGGGCGTGATCGACTCCGCTAGCCGCACCATGTCGCTCATCCGGCGACGGGTCTCCGAGGCGGTGAAGTAGGTGCGTGTCCTTCGCCGGATGTCCACCGAGGTGCCGACGTAGAGCGGGGAGCCGTTGCGATCCTTGAAGACGTAGACCCCGGCAGCAGCGGGCATCGCGTCGGCCAGGAAGCGCTTGCGTCGGGTGGCGGTCGGCACACGAGCCGAGTAGCTGATGAGCTCTTCCAAGGTGTGCACCCCGAGGCTGCCCACCCGCTCGATCAGGGCGTGCAGCACATCCACCGTGGCCTGGGCATCGTGCAGGGCGCGATGGTCCGGGGTGGTCTGCGCGCCGAACAGTGCGGCCAGGCTCGACAGCTTGTGGTTGGGCGACTCCTCGCGGGTCACGAGCTGCCGGGCCAGATGCACGGTATCCACCACGGAGTAGCCCGGCCACGGGTGGCCGGTCGTGGCGGCTGCAGCCTTGAGGAACGAGATGTCGAAACCTGCGTTGTGGGCGACCAACACGCTACCGCGGGCGAAGTCGAGGAACGAGGGCAACGCCGTCTCGATGCGAGGGGCTGTCGCGACAGTGCGGTTCGTGATCCCGGTCAGCACGGTGATGAAAGCCGGGATCGCGATGGTCGGCCGGACCAAGGTCTGGAACTCTCCGAGGACCACCCCGGCTCGCACCTTCACGGCGCCGATCTCGGTGATCTGTGAGGTGCTCGGGGAACCGCCGGTGGTCTCGAGGTCGACCACCACGAACGTGACGTCGGCGAGTGCCGTGCCGAGGTCGTCGAACGTGGGCTGAAGCATGCACCGAACGGTAGGTCCGTACTCCGACAGACCTCGGCAAGACGAGGGTGTGTCGGTGGGGGGCTCTAGCATCTGCATCACCCAAACGGAGGTGACACGCGATGACGATCATCGACTGCAATACCTGCCCGGTTCGAGGCCAGCACTGCTCGAGCTGTTTTGTGCCCATCGTGGCCGGACCGTGGCTGCACGATGAGGCTTCCTATCCCGAGGCCACAAGGACGTCGACATCCGTGGGGTCCGGCCTGGGGCATCCGTCCTCGCCGTCATCGGCCTCGTCATCGATGCCCCTGACCGATGCGGAATGGGATGCCGTCGACGCCTTCATCGGCGCTGGCCTGGTCAACACGCTCGACGTGCTCGAGCTGGTGGCCACCCCGGACACGTCGGCCCAGCCGGGGTGGCTCAGGGTCAGCTGAGCTGTAGGCGGCTATCGCTGCGGGGTAGGCGAAGGATCCGAGTCGGGGATCCGCGGCTCGGTCGTGTCATGCTCCGGCGCGGCCAGAGGGGTGTCGCCCTCGGACGTATCCAGGGGCGCGCTGTTCGTGGGCGCGGCCATCGCAGAGGCGCGGGCAGCGTCAGCCGCGTCTTCGTCAGCGCGCTCGGAGTATGCCGAGCCTGAGCGCAGCTCGATCTCAGGCAGGCGCAGCAGCACCAGGAAACAGATCGCCATGACACCAGCACTGACCAGGAAGACCAGGTCCATCGCTTCGGAGAAGCCCACCAGGAACGGCCGGGCCAGGGCAGGGTCCATGGTCGTCAGTGAGGATGAGTCCTGAAGGACACCCCCGAACGCCGTGGCTGGGTCGGCACCGGAGGCGGTGGCCTGCTGGAACTGTCCGGCGAAGTCCGCGTTCGCCGGGTCCTGCAAGGCGTTCTGGAAGGCTGCCGTGGGCGCGAGCTGCTGCATGGAGTCGCCGATCTTCACCGGGGCTTGCGCAAACAGCAACGACAGGAACACGGCCGTCCCGATGGTCCCACCCATCTGACGAGTGAAGGTTGCCGATGCGGTGGCCACGCCGATCATGCGCGGCGAGACCGCGTTCTGCACGGCCAGCGTCAGCGGTTGCATGTTCGAGCCGAGCCCGAAGCCGAAGAAGGCCATGATCGTCATCGTCAACGGCAGGGCCGTGTCGGCGCCGACGAACGACATCGCCACCATGGCCAGCGTGAGGGTGGCCGATCCGATGATCGGGAAGATGCGGTACCGCCCGGTGCGAGCGATCAGCTGACCGGACAGGATCGACCCCGTCATGATGCCGAGCGTCATCGGCAACAGCATCAGTCCGGCCTCGGTAGGCGTGGCACCCTTCACGATCTGCAGGTACAGCGGCAATGTGGCCAGCCCACCGAACATCGCGATGCCGAGCATGACCGAGGCGATGGAGGAGATGCGGACCGTGCGGTTGCTGAACAGGCTGAGCGGCAGAAGCGCCTCGACACCCATCCGCTTCTCGACGAAGAAGAAGGTGGTAAGGAAGGTAAGCCCGATGACGTAGCAGGTCAACGCCTGGGGGGAGCCCCATCCCCACTCGCGGCCCTGCTCGGCCACGACGAGAAGGGGGACCAGGCCGATCGCGAGGCTGGCAGCGCCCCACCAGTCCAGTCGATGGTCCAACCGGGTGTGCTTCATCTTCAGGGTGCGCTGAACGACGACGAAAGCGGCCAGGCCGATCGGGACGTTGACCAGGAAGACCCACCGCCATCCGGTGATCATCAGGATGTCGTCGGCGCCGGCGAAGAAGCCGCCGATGACGGGTCCCAGCACGCTGGACGTGCCGAAGACCGCCAAGAAGTAGCCCTGGTACTTGGCGCGCTCCCGGGGAGGCACGATGTCGCCGAGGATGGCCAGAGCGAGCGAGAAGAGCCCGCCGGCTCCGAGTCCCTGCAGCGCCCGGAAGGCCGCCAGTTGCGTCATGTCCTGGGACAGCGAGCACAACGCGGATCCGACGACGAAGATCGTGATGGCCACCGAGAAGAACAGGCGCCGTCCGTAGATGTCCGACAACTTGCCGTAGAGCGGGGTCGAGATCGTGGCCGTGATCAGGTAGGCCGTGGTGGCCCAAGCCTGATGGTTCAGACCGTTCAGGTCATCCGCGATCGTTCGGATGGACGTGGAGACGACCGTCTGGTCCAGCGCGGCGAGGAACATTCCCATCATCAGCCCGAACAGAATCGTCCGGATCTGGCGGTGGGTCAGGGCCGTGGAGGGGGCGGCGGATCGAGGGGATGCGCTGGTCACTGAGTGGCTCTTTCGTTATGGGCGAGGTGCCGGGCATGGACGCCGGCAGCGAAGACATGGAGATAGTGGGTGAAGCGGTCGACGTCCTTGCTGTCCCAGTCGCGCAGCAGGTCATCGAACACCTCGGCCCGCGCCACCCGGGCCGCCTCCACGAGGGTGCGTCCCTGCTCGGACAAGGAGAGCAGCTGGGCTCTCCCGTCCTGGGGATCACTGACCTTGGTGATCAGTCCGTAGTCCTGGAGGCTGCTGACCTGGCGGCTCACCGTCGAGAGGTCGTTGTTGACGGTGCTGGCCAGATCACTGACTCGCATCGGCCCGGGCACGAGCGCGAAGAGCAGGGGATGGGACAGGGGGTCGACGGCTTCGTGGAGCCGCGGGAAGGTGTGAGCCGAGGCTCGCAGGACCTTGATGGTGTACATCAGCTCGGTCGCCAACGCATCTGCAGCGGAGGACGTCGTCACTTCTCCAGAGTAAGTTGCTTGCAGCAAGCAAGCAAATTGGACCACCTCGTGGTGGATGAGCGACGGGCGCGTCACCGTAATCTGTGTCCGTGGCACCCTCCTGCGAATCCTCCCGGGAAGCGGTCGCGGTCACCCGTCGGGGGGTGCTCCGGTGGAGCGCTCTGAGCGTGATGGCCGCCGCGGTGACGCCCGGGTTGGCGTCCTGTACCGACGTCTCAGACGTAGCGGTAACGGGCAGCGTGTCTGCCGAGCGCGCCTCGGCATACCGCGATCTGGTGCTCGAGGCGATCCCGTCGGTCGAGGACCTGTGGGGTGAGGGGGCGGTGCCCCTTCCCGTGCACCTCGACCTTCCTTCGACCACGGCGGCCTGGGCTGCAGCCACCGGTCATCCACCCGAGCAACAGGGGTACGCCGCCAGCACGGTCCGCGCCGACAGTGCCACCTCGGCGGCCCGGATCGTGATCCATCCGGGTGCCTGGGACGGGCTCAGTCCGGCCGGGCACCAGGCCGTCGTGACTCACGAGGTGGCCCACCTGGCGATGGGGCCCGGAAGGGCTGCGCCATGGTGGCTGGAGGAGGGGCTCGCGGAGTACAGCGCCCACCGGAGCTCGGCCACGTCGATCGCTGAGGTCGCAGGCTCGGCTCTGCCACAGGCGATCCGCGATCCGGGGGACTTGTGGCCCGAGCCCAGCACCGAGGGTGACCCGTGGCGGGGCTATGCGCGGGCCTGGCTTGCGTGCGTGTTCATCGCACAGCGGCACTCCGAGGCTGCGTTGGTCGAGATGTTCGATGCCGCAGCGGCCGGCCAGCCGACCTCTGAGGTGATGCAGGACGTCCTCGATGAAGGCAGCGACGACCTGCATCGGGCATGGGTCGACTGGCTACGAAACCAGTAACGGGCAGGCGGTCAGTTACCGCTGGTCGACGTAGAGCTCCTCGACCTGCTCTTTCATGTCCGCCAGGACCCGGCCGCGGCGCAGCTTGATCGACGGGGTGAGATAGCCGTTCTCTTCGGTGAAGTCACCCTCCAGGATGCTGAACTTCCGGATGGACTCGGCCCGGCTCACCGCGTCGTTCGCGTGGTCGACGGCGCGCTGCACCTCCGCGAGGACGGCTTCGTGCGTACGAGCCTCCTCCACCGAGATGCCTTCGAGGTCGTGGTTGCTCGCCCAGATGGGGAGCATCTCCTCGTCCAGGGTGATCAGGGCCGCGATGAAGGGGCGGGCGTCCCCCACGACGATGCACTGGGAGATCAACGGGTTGGCGCGCAGGCGGTCTTCGAGGCCGGCCGGTGAGACGTTCTTGCCCGCCGCTGTGACCAAGATCTCCTTCTTGCGGCCGGTGACCTTCAGGAAGCCATCGTTGTCCAGCTCCCCCAGATCCCCTGTGTGGAACCAACCGTCGCGGATAGCCTCAGCGGTGGCCTCGGGATTGTTGTGGTACGAGCCGAACACGTTGTGACCCTTGACCAAGATCTCGCCGTCGCTATCGATCTTGATGGCGACCCCCGGCAGCGGACGCCCGACGGCCCCGATCTTGATCAGGTCCGGGGTGTTGACGGTGGCGGGCGCCGTTGTCTCGGTCAACCCGTATCCCTCCAACACGACCAGACCTACCCCCCGGTAGAAGTGCCCCAGGCGGTCGCCGAGCGCGGCACCGCCTGAGACGGCGTACTTGCAGCGGCCACCGAGAGCTTGACGCAGCTTGGAGTACACCAGGATGTCGGCCACCTTGTGCTGGGCGGACAACACCGGGCCCGGGCCGCCGTTGTCCTGGGCCACACTCCACCGATGGGCCACCGAGGCTGCCCAACGGAAGATCTTGCCCTTGCCGCCCGCCTCGGCCTTCTGCTCCGAGGAGTTGTAGATCTTCTCGAAGACCCGCGGCACGGACAGCAGGTATGTCGGCTGGAAGGTCGCCAGGTCCGAGAGCACCGTCTTGGGGTCGGCGGTGTGCCCCATGGTCGATCCGGCCTGCATCGCCAGCACCTCGATGAAACGGGCGAAGACGTGGGCCAACGGCAGGAAGACCAGGGTGCTGGCCCCGGGCTCTGCCACCACGTCCTTGAGCCGCTCCACGGTGTTCTCGGTGAGAGCCATGAAGTTGTTGTGGCTGAGCTCGCATCCCTTGGGTGGACCCGTGGTCCCCGAGGTGTAGATGATGGTGGCCAGGTCAGCCCGCTTCACGCTGGAGCGTCGCTCGGCGATGTCGGCATCGTTGACGTCGGCGCCTGCACTGACCAGCTCGTCCAGGGCGCCCGAGTCGATCTGCCATACATCCGTGAGATGTTCGAGTGAGTCCCGCACCCGGGCCACGGTGGAGGCGTGCGATCCGTCCTCGACGATGATGGCGACCGCTTGGGAGTCCGAGCAGATCCACTCCACCTGCTCGGCCGACGATGTCTCGTAGACCGGCACCGGGACGGCTCCGGCAGTCCACAGAGCGAAGTCGGCCAGGGTCCACTCGTAGCGGGTACGACTCATGATGGCTACCCGTGCCCCCGTGCCGACACCGGCGGCGACGAAGCCTTTGGCCAAAGCCTGGACCTGGGCCCAGAACTCGGCAGCGGTGACGTCACGCCACGTGTCGCCCTCGGCAATCCGGACGAGCACCTTCGCCGGCTCGACGCCGGCCCAGTATGCGGCGACGTCGGACAGATTGCCGTCGACGGCCAGTGGAACTAGTGGGGGGACGGCGATGTCCTGCACAGTCGAGCCTCCTGGGGGCGGGGATCCTCGGTCGAGGTCAGCCGCCATGTTATCGCGAGGACCTGCTCGCCCCGGGTTCCGACGAGCGAGCGTGTGTGCCCGATACGATTCCCCTGTGTGAGTCCCACGACACGCGAGCACCCCAGGAGATCAAAGATGACCTTGAACATCGGCGTTGACGTCGGCGGCACCAAGATCGCCGCGAGCTCGGTCGACGAGCACGGAAAGATCGCTGCCCGCGCCCGAAAGGAAACACCCGCCCAGGATGTGGACGCCATCGCCGACGCGGTGAACGAGGTCGTTCAGGAGTTGCGGGAGAAGGCGCAGGGCCAGGGGCAGGATGTGGCCGGGGTCGGCGTGGCGTGTGCAGGGTTCGTGGATGCCGCGGGCACCACGGTGGTCTTCGCTCCGAACCTGGCGTGGCGCGACGAGCCCTTGGCCGAGCGGGTGCGCGAGCGCGCCGGCATACCCGTGGTGCTGGAGAACGACGCCAACGCGGCGGCCTGGGGGGAGTTCCGGTTCGGGGCCGCTCGGCACGCCGACCACATGGTCATGGTCACTCTGGGCACCGGTGTCGGAGGTGGCGTGATCGACCGACATCAGCTGGTCCGGGGTGCGCACGGGATGGCCGCCGAGATCGGCCATCTGCGCGTCGTGCCCGAAGGTCACCGCTGTGGGTGCGGCAATCGCGGCTGCTGGGAGCAGTACGCCAGCGGGTCGGCCCTGGTCCGCGAAGCCCGTGAGCTGGTCTCGGCGTCCAGTCCGCACGCCGCGGACCTGTCTCAGCGATGTGGCGGCGATCCCGCGGCGCTGACCGGCACGATGGTCACCCAGTCTGCGGCTGAAGGCGGGAGGGCCGCGATCGAGTTGCTGGAGGACCTGGGGCGTTGGGTGGGCGAAGGGGTGGCCTCTTTGGTCGCGGTCCTCGACACCGGGGTGATCGTGATCGGCGGTGGGGTAAGTGCCGCCGGTGATCTGGTGATGGAGCCGGCTCGGGCCTCTTTCGCCCGGCAACTGACCGGTCGGGGACATCGACCGGTGCCACCGATGGTGCTCGCCGAGCTGGGCAACGACGCCGGGATGATCGGTGCGGCGGACCTCGCGGCCGCCCGTGTGGCCCGCTGACCTCGCGCTGACGTGGTGATGCAGTCCTCGGACGTGGCTATCGGTGTCGACATCGGCGGCACCAAGGTTGCGGCCGGACTGGTCGACGACCGGGGTGTGGTCACCGCCAGGCGGGACGCCGACACCCCACACCGAAGCACCGCTGCGACGGTGGTCGAGGACGTGATCGTCGAGGTGGTCGAGGCGCTCCTGGCGGAGCACCTGGAGGCGGACCGTCGCCGTTCGGTGCCGATCGGGATCGGCGCGGCGGGCTTCGTCGATGCGGACCGGCAGACCGTGCGCTTCGCGCCGCACCTCAACTGGCGCAACGAACCGCTGGCCGCCCGACTGCAGGTCCGCCTCGGACAGCGCGTCACCCTCGAGAACGACGCCAACGCAGCCGCCTGGGCGGAGTATCGCTTCGGAGCGGGCCGCGGCGAGCCCCGCCTCGTCCTGATCACCCTGGGGACCGGCATCGGTGGGGGAATGGTCTTCGACGGTCGTCTCGAGCGGGGTCGACACGGAATGGCCGCAGAGTTCGGGCACATGACGCTGGTCCCGGACGGGCATCGGTGCGAATGCGGCAACCGGGGCTGTTGGGAGCAGTACGCGAGCGGTCCCGCATTGCGTCGCGAAGCCACGGAGCGTCTTCGCGCCGGTGGACCGCGCACAGCAGGGCTGGAGCATGCCTGTGGCGGTGACCTGCGACAGGTCACCGGGGCCATGGTCACCGAGCTGGCCACTGCCGGTGATGTCGAGGCGCAGGACGTCCTGAGCCAGATCGGGACCGCGCTCGGTCAGGGCCTGGCCAATGTGGTCGCGGCGCTGGACCCCGGGGCGATCGTCATCGGGGGTGGGGTGAGCCGAGCCGGCGGCCTCCTTCTCGAGCCAGCGGGGCAGGCCCTGGCTCGGCACGTCACAGGTCGGGGGCATCGACCCCTCCCGCCGCTACACATCGCCTCGCTCGGTCCCGATGCGGGCCTGATCGGCGCTGCGGACCTGGCACGCCGGGATGCCACAGGAACGACGCAGGGCAGCGGCGGAGGATGAACGCAGGTGCGGTGGGTCGCGGACCAGCGGACCGTGACAACCGCCTCGGCTCCCGCGTGGAGACCCAGCTGCGCGTGGCCACCTACAACCTACGGGCGTTGGCCGATGACCCTCGGGCAGCGGCCCAGGTCCTCCGATCCCTGGAGCCCGACGTCGTCCTGCTGCAGGAGATCCCTCGAGGACTGCGGTCGGCACACCGGATGGACGCCTTCGCGCGCCAGTGCATGATGAGCTGGCCCGGGCGTACCCGCAGGGTCAGCGGAACCTCGCTGATGCTCGGGCCGCGAGCTCGATCCACGCGCCGCGAGGACCGGGCCTTGCCGGTGGAGTTCGCCGGCAACCCGCGGACCTACTCTCTGGACACCGTGTGGATCGGCGGCACCCACCGTGTGGTCGTCGCGAGCATCCATCTCCCGCTGCGGGCCGAACAGCGCCGCCAGCACATCGGCCAGATCTTGGCGGAGATGACCGTGCGGCGCGGATACGAAGGCCTGCCGTGGGTGATCGGGGGCGACCTGAACGAGGGATTCGACGAGCCGGCATGGCGTCAGCTCGGCAGCCACGTCCCCCTGGTGTCCTCACCGTCCCGACCAACCTTCCCTGCGGCTGCTCCGCACCGAGCCATCGACGCGATCTTCGCGACCGGTGCGGAGCTGGTCCGGCCGGCACAGCACATCGATGTGCCGCGGCGGCTCCTGATGGCGGCAAGCGACCACGACCCGGTGTGGGTGGACCTGATCATCTCCTCAGACGCGAGCCCCGGAGCCGTCGTCGCCGGAACCATGTCGGGGGGAGCGCAGCACCAGCAGCACGAAGCCGACGACGGTGCCGATCACGCCGAGCACGCCCCAAGGGACCGCGTCGATGACTGAGAACAGGGCACTGACAAAGATGAGCAGCGGCCCGACGGTGAGTCCGACGACGATGCCCCAGAAGTGCAGGTCTCCAGCCGGTAGCGGGTCCGTCGCCGCTGGCACGAAATGGTCGTCCTCGTCGGGGTCGCTCCATTCCCGCCAGGCCGGAGCGGCGACCTCCTCCGGGGGTGACGGGGGCCCCAGCGGTTCCCCCGATTCGGATGCAGTCGTGGAGGGGGCAGGGGGTGACTGCGGAGGGTCATCGTGCTGGATCGTGCCGAAGCCCGCGACGATCTCACCGAAACGACGGTCGACCTCGGCGCGGTCATCGTCAGGGTCGTGCTCCCGATTGCTCTCGGGCCCGGAGGTGCTCACTGGAGCACCGCTGCGCAAAGGCCAAGGACGATCACCACGGGATCGATCTTGTCACGCTCCGCGCGCCGACCCCATGTGCCGTAGGCTGCGCCCGCAGAAGGCGAGGAGGCCGGTGTGATCTATTGGGTGCTCAAGGTGATTGTCGTAGGTCCGATCCTGCGACTTCTGTTCCGCCCGTGGATCACCGGTGAGGACCATCTGCCCGCCCGCGGGGGAGCGATCCTGGCGAGCAACCACCTGTCCTTCTCGGACTCGATCTTCCTCCCGCTGATGGTCTCGCGCCGGATCACCTTCCCGGCCAAGAAGGAGTACTTCACCGGTACGGGCCTCAAAGGGTGGGCCACCAAGATGTTCTTCACCACCACCGGTCAGATCCCGATCGATCGCTCTGGGGGG
>JBASAN010000193.1:0-3976 GCA_049650625.1 Ornithinimicrobium sp. | reverse complement strand
CTTAGCGAGACCGGTGGATGAGCCGTCAACCTCACGAACCCTTCGGCAGGCGGAAGCGCTGACGGCACGTCGGCCGGCTCGTGCACTGCCATGCTGTTGGCATGATCCTGCCCAGCGTCCGTGACCCACGCCTGGTCACGTCCCGCCGCGGCGGAACGCTCAGCGACGCCGATCACCAGCTGCTGGCCCTGTGGGCCGCCGCCTGCGCCGTGCACGTGCTACCGCTTTTCGAGAAGCAGGTCTCGACAGATGCTCGACCGCGCGAGGCGATCCAGGCCGCGCGAGCGTGGGCCGGCGGCCACATGAAGATGATGCGGGCCCGCGCGCTGGGAGGGCATGCCATGGCAGCCGCACGACCCCTGCGAGGGGCTGCGCGGTTCGCGGCCTACGCCGCAGGTCAAGCAGCCTGCGTCGCCCATGTTGCAGAGCACGATCTCGGCGCGGCCGCCTACGCGATCAAGGCCGCCCAGCACGCTGACTCGGGCAACACCGCAGCTGGCGGTCTCGAGCGCGAGTGGCAATGGCAGCAGCTCCCAGACCAGGTTCGAGGCCTCGTGCTCGACGATCAGATCCGACGCAACGACATCTGCTGGTCTGTGTTCAGCGGCTGACCTCTCGACCTGGCCGCAACGTCGGCGGTGATCGGGCGATCAGCTCGCAGGCAACTGCGACCTGATCCTTGCCGTCAACGTCACCGCTAACGGATCCATCATCGACACAGCGGGAGGAGTGCTCGGGTAAAGCTCACCGACGAGCCGATGACCCTGGGTGCACGGCTGCGAAAGCGAGCACAATCGTTCCCGTGAAGTTCGCCGAGTTCCGCCAAGTCGGCCCGATGGAACGTTGGCAGGATGTCGCGGTCCGGCCGATGAGGCGCGCAGACATCGCCGCCGTCGCGGCACTGTTCGGCCAACGCGAGAACGTCACCCGCCACGAGGCCGAACAAGTCGCATCCCAATGGATCCCCCCGACTCCCAACCGCTTCGTCACGGTCGCCGAGCATCGCGGGCAGGTCCACGGCTACGGGAAGGCCGAGTGGCTCAACCCAGAGAGGGCCGGAGGCGACGCCCCGACCGGCTGGTACCTGACCGGACTGGTCGTGATGCCGGCTGCGCGGCGACACGGATTGGGTGCCGCCCTCACCAAGCAGCGCATCGCACGTATGTCGCCCCCGACCCAGGAGATCTGGTACTTCGCCAACCTGCGCAACCGAGCAAGCATCGCACTCCACCAGAGGCTCGGCTTCGTCCAACAAGCTCGCACCTTCACCATCCCGGGGGTCACATTCGAAGGCGGCCAGAGTGCTCTGTTCCGTCTCTCGATCGGATGACACACGCTCACGGACACGCCGCCTCGGTCCACGCCGTATCGGGATCGGCTTGCGGGGCGCGCCAGCGCAGGATCCCGTGCGGGAGTCGAGCGGCGAGGTGCGGGTCCCGCTCACGGGCGATGCATGGCGACGTTGATGACGTGGCCGTCGGGGCTCCGAACGAAGAAGCGACGGATGCCCCAGACCTCGTCGGTGATCGGGTGCACGATCTCATAACCGCGTCGTTGCGCCTCGTCGTACGCCGTGTCGACGTCGTCGACCATGATGGTCATGACGGAGTCCTCCGGCGCGGTCGCGTCGCGCGTCACGACTTGGACGCACGCCTCAGAGTCCGGGGAGCTGAACCGGGCCACCCAGCCCTGGTTCATGCCAACGTCGGTCAGCCCGAGGAACTGGAAGAACTCCCGAGCGTGCTCGACATCGTCGGTGTGCAGGTTGGTGATGACCTCGACTGCCTTCATCGACCAATTCTCACACCTGAGCCGCGCCTGCGTGATCGTCGAGACCGGTGAGTGCGGCGCACGCGGGCGCGCGTGCGGGCCCTCCGCAGGTGGTGGCGCGGTCGTCAGGCGCTCGTCCTTGCCACGTCCCCCGCAGGACGCACCTGATCCGGAACGGTGGGCCGCGTGACGGCGGTCGTCGTCTCGAGGATGCAGTAACCGCAGGACGAACCGCCCGCGGTGAACCATTGGAGATGATGGTGGTGCGCGTCGGTGGACTGGGCCATACCGCGACGAGGCTACGCACGAATCCGAGGCCCGAGTGCGCTGGTCAAGTTAGCGCCCGTCCACGGAAACCGTCACTGGTACGAGCAGGTTGACGGTGGTGATCCTTCCCGCGTCGTCGATCCACAACCACAACGACCACTCGTCGTCGCAGGACGTCAGCTCCGCAGGGTAGAGCACAATCTGCTTCGCAAGAGGCAGGCCACTGGGCAGACCGCCGCGGTCGATCAGCTCGCAGTTCTGTTCGCCCGGCCAGCGCGTCACATCGCTGAACTCGCCACTCTCAACCTCACCACCGGCTCCGGCAACCACCGACAGAGACAACTCACAATCCTCCGGCGCGACGCCCGAGCAGAACGACCACGCGGAACGATCGTCGGCGTCGGCCGCATTCACGGTGGCCCACGGGGTGTAGCCGAGCAGCTGCTGCACCTCGGGCGCCCAGGCCGGAGGCGGTCCGCCCCGGGCGAACCGCAGGAAGGCGCTCGCGGCCGCGTCGAGATCGGCGCAGTCGCGGGTCGTGTGCGGGACCTCCACCACCAGGGTCACCGGCCCGTACCAGCCCGGGTCGTCCTCGAAGTCCGCCTCCACGCCCCGCTGGGTCGGCGCCTGCTCCACCACCCCGCGGCGGGGATGGCAGGTCTCGAGCTCCTCGACCCTCGCGGGATAGCCGGCAGCCGTGACCCTGTCCCGGGCCTCGGTCAGACTCGAGCCCACCACATCGGGGATCGGCTCCTGAGCGCTCCCGCCGGCGCCCTCGGACCAGGCGACCACGGTGTCGATCGCGCCTCCGGTCAGGTACAACGCCAACCGGGCCGGGCAGCGCGGCTGCGGGCTGACCTCCTCGAAGTCAACGGTGAGGGCGAGCGCCTCGCGATCCTCCACCGCTCGCGGCCGCGCGACGCCGCACCAGGTGTCGGGCGGGGTACCCGTGGCGACCTGCAGCCACGGTGTCCGATAGGAGTCGCCCACGTGCAGCACCTGCTCGTTGGCTCGACCCAGGATGCTCAGCGCCGAGCCTGCGCCCCAATCACCGCGTGCCGCGTCCGCTCCGGACAGCGTCCCGGTGCGCACACCGTCCACAAACAGCCCCACGTCGTCGGCGAACCGTGGAGACGGCCCGCGGCCGGTGGCGAAGTCGACGAACCGCCAGGGCTCCCGCAGGTCAGCCATGCAATCGGTGGTCGCGCCCTGGTACGACATCAGCACCGTGACCGCATCTCCCGCCTGCACAGAGGCCCCTGTTGTGGGCTCGGTCCCGACGGGCCGACCCGCTGGGTCACAGCTGATCTGCTTGCCGTAGCGGACCTGAAGCCCCTGCTCGCGGAGCAGGGCGCTGGCCGATTCCCGGGTGTGTCCGAAGACCGAGGGCACGGTGCCGTCCGGGGTGCCGTTGAGGACGGCGGGAGCGACCGGATCGGCGCCGGGTCCACCACCGGAGAGTGTGCCGGTCGGCGCGGCGCACGCGATGAAAACCCCACCAACGAATACAGCGAGGCCCAACCGCACGGCGACTCTCATGCCCATGGGACGCAGTTTCCCTGTTAAGGGTTCCGAACGGCCGCACAGCGGCCCGCTACGTCCCAGCAGTCGAACCGTCACCGGTCAGCGATCGGCTCGCGGAGCGACCCGGTACGGGATCCGCTTGCGGTGTTCGAGGCCGCCCGTGCCGCACTCAACCCCGGGGCCAAGCCGGCGCCCGGTGACCTTTGGGGCTTCGGGGCGCGTTCGGAACTACAGCGGAGGACCCGAACAAGGCTTAGACCCGCGCGGTGGACTTGTAGTCTGCCGCCGGTGGGTAACTGGTGGCGCGGCCTGATCGACCGGGAGCGCGAGCGCGAGGCGGGACGCACCCGGGCTCCGCAATGGATTCTCCTTCTTTTTCTGAGCGTGCTCCCGCTATGGCAAGGGATAACCGCAG
>JBASAN010000192.1:0-2627 GCA_049650625.1 Ornithinimicrobium sp. | reverse complement strand
GTCCTGACCCGCTTTCGGGCCGGACGCGTGATTCTCCCGGCGGACCACGATGTGGCCACCGACCAGGCTATCCTCCCGGACGCGATCGAGGCGGCCGAGGATCCCGAGCTGCTCGTGGACGGGGTCTTTCTGCATCGACCAGAGCTGACCTCAGTGTGGGACGCCTCCCTCTTCGTGCATACCCCCTTCGAGATCAGCGTCCCGCGCGGCAACGCGAGGCTCTCGGCAGAGCAGACCACCGGCGCTGACCGGGACGACCCCGACGACCCTGTCCACGCGCGCTACGTGCAGGCCCAGCGGTGGTATCTCGAGCAGGCACCGGCCCAGCAGGCGACCTGGGTGCTGGACAACAGCAACCTCTCACAGCCGCTTCTCGACTGGGGCGCCGAGGTCGGACCCTAGCTCCCCCCACCCCCAGCCAGAAACGTCGACTTCCGCCGCATACAAGGCGCTGGAGGTCGTGCTGAGTGGCTGGGGGTGGCGGAAAAGGGGGAGGAGGGGACACGCGAAAGCCCGAGACCATTGCGGTCCCGGGCTCTCGTGTTGGGCTGGCCTACAAACTAGGCAGCAAAAGGATCAGACGTGCGCCTCCACGTCGTCGTCCACCCAGTCGAGGGTCTTCGTGACGGCCTTGTTCCACTGTCGGAACAGGCGGTCACGCTCGCCCTCGTCCATGTTCGGCGTCCAGCGCTTGCCTTCGTTCCAGTTGTCGATGACGTCCTGCTCGCCCGACCAGAAGCCCACCGCGATACCGGCGGCGTAGGCCGCGCCCAGCGCTGTCGTCTCGGCGATCTCGGGACGAACCACGTCCACCCCGAGGATGTCGGCCTGGAACTGCATCAACGTCTCGTTGGCGATCATGCCACCATCGACGCGCAGCTCGGTCAGGTCCACCCCGGAGTCGGCGTTCATGGCCTCGAGCACCTCACGCGTCTGGTAGGCCGTGGCCTCCAGCGCCGCGCGGGCGATGTGACCCTTGTTGACGAACCGGGTCAGACCCACGATGGCGCCCCGAGCGTCGTCGCGCCAGTGCGGCGCGAAGAGACCGGAGAACGCAGGAACGAAGTAGGCACCGCCGTTGTCGTCGACGCTCTTGGCCAGATCCTCGATCTCCGGAGCGTCCTTGATCAGCCCGATGTTGTCGCGCAGCCACTGGATCAACGAACCGCTGACCGCGATCGAGCCTTCGAGCGCGTAGACCGCGTCCTGGTCACCGATCTTGTAGCAGACGGTGGTCAACAGGCCGTTCTCGCTGGGCACGATCTCCGTGCCGGTGTTCAGCAGCATGAAGTTACCCGTGCCGTAGGTGTTCTTCGACATGCCCTTCTCGAAGCACGCCTGGCCGAAGGTGGCGGCCTGCTGGTCACCGAGAATGCCGGCGATGGGCACTCCGGGCACCAGACCACCCTTGCGGCCCTCGCCGTAGACCTCGGAGGACGACTTGATGGTCGGCAACATCGACATCGGGATGCCGAAGTCAGAGGCCGTGCCCTCGTCCCAGTCCAGGGTCTTCAGGTCCATGAGCATCGTGCGCGAGGCGTTGGTCACGTCGGTGACGTGCTGGCCGCCCTCAGGACCGCCGGTCATGTTCCACAGCACCCAGGTGTCGGTGGTGCCGAACATCAGGTCGCCGTTCTCAGCCTTCTCGCGGGCGCCGTCGACGTTGTCGAGGATCCACTTCACCTTGGGGCCGGCGAAGTACGTAGCCAGCGGAAGACCGCAGATGGCCTTGTACTTGTCGGCTCCTTCGTCGCCACCGAGCTGGGCGGCGATCTTGTCGGTGCGGGTGTCCTGCCAGACGATGGCGTTGTAGATCGGGTCACCGGTGTTCTTGTCCCAGACCACCGCCGTCTCACGCTGGTTGGTGATACCCACTGCAGCGAGGTCGTTATGAGTGATGTTGCCGCTCGAGAGCGCCAACGCCACGACCTCACGGACGTTCTTCCAGATCTCGGCGGCGTCATGCTCGACCCAACCGGCCTTGGGGAAGATCTGTTCGTGTTCCTTCTGACCGGTCGAGTGGATCTTGCCGGCATGGGTGAAGACGATTGCGCGGCTGCTGGTGGTGCCTTGGTCGATCGACATTACATAGTCGGCCATGAGTATTGCTCCTCCACGTCATTGTGCGGTTTCTATGGCTGCGAGCCCGATCCCACGGTGGGATCTCGGCTCGGTCGAACAGTTGACGGCAACCGTGCGGCAACCGTCAGGTACGGCTGCTAGAAGACGGCGGCGGCCAGCAGACCACCGAGGATGCCGCCGACGGCAGGTCCCACGACCGGGACCCAGGAGTAGGCCCAGTCGTTCGAGCCCTTGCCCGGGATGGGCAGGACGGCGTGAGCGATGCGGGGGCCGAGGTCACGAGCCGGGTTGATCGCATAGCCGGTCGGGCCACCCAGGCTCGCACCGATGGCGAGCACCAAGAGCGCAACGGCCAAGGGGCCGAGCTCGTTCGGGGCGTTGCCGAAGGCGAGGATCACGAAGACCAGCACGAAGGTGCCGATCACCTCGGTCACGAAGTTCCATCCGTAGTTGCGGATCTCCGGGCCGGTCGAGAACACGCCAAGCTTCACGGCCGGGTCGGCATCCTGGTCGAAGTGGGTCTTGTATGCAGCCCAGGCCAGGAC
>JBASAN010000191.1:0-5039 GCA_049650625.1 Ornithinimicrobium sp. | reverse complement strand
CAGGAAGGCCTCCAACTCACGCATCAGCTTCGGCTTGGACAGTGCGCCGACCATCGTCTTGACGACCTCGCCGTCGACGTAGACGTTCATCGTGGGGATGCCGGTGATGCCGTACTTACCGGTGACCTGAGGGTTCTCGTCGGTGTTCAGCTTGACGATGGTCAGCTTCTCCGAGTACTGCTCGGACAGCTCCTCCAGCACGGGCGCGACCATTTTGCACGGTCCGCACCAGGGCGCCCAGAAGTCGACGAGCACGGGCCCATCGTTCTCCAGCACGTCACTGGCGAAGTTACTGTCGTCGGTCTGCTTGGTTGCCATGCTTGCACTCGCAATCTGTGTGAAAAAGGTTGTTGGACAGAGACATTCGGGAAAGCATCAGACCGAGCTGGCGCTGGCCAGAGCAGCGGCGGCGTTGACACCGGGCGCCTCGGAGGTCAATGCCGCCAGATAGCGCTCAGCGTCCAGTGCGGACGCACAGCCGGTGCCGGCGGCGGTGATGGCCTGGCGGTAGGTGTGGTCGACGAGGTCACCCGCTGCGAACACGCCGGGCAGGCTTGTCGCCGTCCCGCGGCCCTGGACCAGCACGTAGCCCTCGGCGTCGAGGTGCACCTGGTCGCGGATCAGCTCGTTGCGGGGGTCATGGCCGACGGCGATGAAGAGTCCGGTGATCGGCAACTCGCGCTTCTCGCCGGTTCGGATGTCGGCAAGGGTCACGGACGTGACCTTGGCGTCTCCATGGATCTCGGTGACCTCGCTGTGCCAGGCGAACGAGATCTTGGGGTCGGCCTCGGCCCGCTCCGCCATGATGCGGCTGGCCCGGAGCTCCCCTCGGCGGTGGATCACGGTGACCGAGCGAGCGAAGCGACTCAGGAAGGTCGCCTCTTCCATGGCGGAATCCCCACCGCCCACGACAGCAATGTCCTGGTCACGGAAGAAGGCCCCGTCGCAGGTGGCACACCAGGAGACCCCGTGGCCGGAAAGACGCTTCTCGTCCGGTAGGCCCAGCTCGCGGTAGGCCGAGCCCATGGCCAAGATCACCGCTGAGGCTCGGTGCTGGACGCCCTCTTCGTCAGTCACGACCTTGACGGGCCCGGTGAGGTCCATTGAGATCACATCCGTGCGACGCAGCGTAGCCCCGAAGCGCTCGGCCTGGGCGCGCATGGCCAGCATCAGATCGGGGCCCATGATGCCGTCCTGGAACCCGGGATAGTTCTCCACCTCTGTGGTGTTCATCAGGGCGCCTCCTGCAGTGACGGCACCCTCGAAGAGGACCGGCGCAAGGTTGGCGCGGGCCGCATACACCGCAGCGGTGTAGCCAGCCGGGCCGGACCCGACGATGATCACCTCGTGAAGCTCATCGTCGCCGGAGCCCGATGTGGACTCCGCAGAGGTGGGATCTAACGAAATACCGCTGATGAGACTCATGTGCGTGGAATCGCTCCTGTAGACGGCTCTGGTGTTGCTGTGTGGTGAACCGATCCTACGGCGATGATGTTCCCGCGAGGGACTACGGAAGGGAAACCGGGCCTTTCAGCACTCCCGCGGCGGAGTCGTTGCGACACGTCCGGTCCAAAGCCCAGGCTTCGTGCGGCTCGTCCGAGCCCATGGAGCCGAGGATGACTACCTCTTCCCCGTTCATGACGGTGGGTGCTGCGATCCAGGCCCGCTCGGTGGAGCCCATCCCTGCTGCCGTGATGCACCTGTCCAGCTCATCGTCGTCGAGGGCCCTCACGTCGCTCAAGTCCATGGACAGCCCCAATGCAGTGCCGGACTCATCCTGCGCAGGCTGACCTGAGGCAACCTCGAGCACGGACTGCGCGCCCACCGCAAAGGACTGGTCGTCGACCGACCGCAAGCCTGTTTCAGCTACGGATCCATTCCCCTCTGGGGCGGAAGCCTTCTCCTCCCCGCCCTCGGAGGCGACACCATCAGCAGCCTCCTGCTGGGCGGCGCTGCCGTTCTCGCTCTCGGGAGACGGTACGGCTGCAGCAGGGCTGTCGGCGCTGGACCCCGAGCCCAGCAGATCGTCGAACACCACGGTGCCGATGACGCCGACGGCGACGACTGCGGCCGCGGCCAAGACCCACTGTTGGGGCCGACGGTGGACGCGCTCCCGGGACAGGTCGTGGACTGGGGCGGCGGCACCCCATGCGGCCTGATCGCGCAAACCCTGCTCACGTTCGAGGCTGGCGCAGATACGGTCGGCGAGCTCCTCCGGCATGGGACCGGGCTCGGGTAGCGATGACAGGACATCCCGCATCCCGGTGGGATCGGCATCATCGTCCCCCGCAGGGACGCCCTCGGGCGGGATGCTCACCTACTACTCCTTACCGCTGTTGATCTTCTGAGCCGTGGTGGCGCGCAGCACACCACCATGAATACGACGGATACCAGGGCGAAGTGGTTCCCCCGCTTCGGAAGGCTGCTCATGCTGGTCCGAGTGCTTCGGCCAACGCAGCCCGGCCCCGCGAGCATCGTGACTTCACTGTGCCCTCGGCGACCTCGAGCACCGCCGCGGCCTGCGCGATCGACAGACCGTGCATGTCGACCAGGACCAGAGCCAGGCGCTGGGCCTCCGGCAGCTCCGCCAGGGCTGCTCGCACGTCGAGTCTGACCTCCACACTGCGGTGGTGGTCGCGTGGCTCCACCGGGTCGTGGTCTGCGATGTCAGCGGTGGGCTTGGACCGGCGCATCCGGTCCAAGCACGCGTTGACCACAATGCGGTAGAGCCACGTGCTGACCTGTGCATCACCGCGGAAGGACTCGGCGCGACGGAACGCGTTCACGAAGCCGTCCTGGACGGCGTCGGAGGCGACCTCGGGATCCCGCGTGGTCCGCAGCGCCACAGCCCACATTCGATCCTTGTGTCGGCGAAAGATCTCACCGAAGGCCTGCTCGTCGCCCGAACGGTGGAGAGCCATCAGCTCGGAGTCGCTACGGCCCTCAAGGTCGCGGCTGCTCATCGGCTCACCGAACGGTGACCTCGGAAACGTAGACGATCTCCCCGTTGGGGCCGGGCCACGCCCGATCGAACCACACCAGGACGTAGCGACCCTCGACGGCCTCGTCCGCGGTGACCGTCACGGTGTCGCTGGCCTCGTCGAGGCTGCCGATCTCGGTCATGTCTTCCAACGAGACCTCGTCGCCGACGTAGATCTGCATCCCGTAGTCGCCCTGCGGGAAGCTGACCTCCACCTCGCTCACGCTCTGGGTGTCACCGAGATCGATGGCCAGACCGACGCCGTCCTTCAGGTTGCCCCAGTTCTCAGCCAGGTAGGTCCGACTCCGCCACGACGTGCCGGAGTCACCGTCGATCGCCAGCTCGGTCAGCTCGTTGTTCTCGTCGCCGTCACCCTCGGGGTCGTAGGAGGTGATGTCCTCCAGCGGGAGCGGGTCACCGCTGGCTTCAGTCGGCTCGGCGGTCTCCTCGGCCGTATCGGTGTCGGCCTCATCGGTCGGCTCGCCATCCTGCGCGGTGTCCTCCTCGGAGTCCTGCCCCCCGGCAGTGGACGTCGCACCAGCCTGGCTGGTGTCGTCTCCGCCGCCCAGACCTTGGATCGCCCCGTACCCCAAGAACATGGCCACGACGACCACGGCAGCAACCAGAGCCAGCACGATGCTGCTCTGGAAGCGTTGCGGAGCCGAGCCGTTGGAGTCACCGTCCAGCGCAGGGGCTCCGGTCCCGGTAGCGCCCGCACCTGCACCACCGGCTACGCCCACCCCGTCGGCTCTACCGTCGGTGTCGGTGCGGTCCCGGGAGCTCGTCGCGGCGGCGCCACCGGCCATGGCGGCGGTGAGAGCCGAGGTGCCACCTGCGCGCGACCGGTCGGAGCCGTCGTCACCGGTTGCCGTTGCTGCCTCCTCCCGCTGGGTGCGGTAGTAGGTCGGCTCGACCACGGCGGTGTCGTCCCGGGTATCAGGGCCCTGAGGGTCGCCAGGATGCGCTGCAGTGGCAGCGGCGCTGGCTCCTGCAGCTGCCGCCAAGGCGGCATGGGCGCCCTGGTCATCGTCGTTCAGGGGGGCGTCCACCGTCGTCGGGGGGCCATGCACGACCTCAGACGGCCAGGGTGCTAGGACTTTGGCCAGCTCCCCAGGGGTGTTGGGGCCGCTCTGCGCTGGCGAGCCCGCCCCGAACACCGACCGGCACAGGGCGTCGAGGTCTCCGGGGACACCCGCGACGACTTCCGAGGGCGCGGGCAGCGAACCGTCCGCCAAGCGCCGGGCAGGGCGCAGTGCTTCGATGTCCTCTCCAGGCCAGCGTCCGGTCAGTCCGGTGTAGAGCAACGAGAGAAGGTCCGTGGTGTCGATGACCGAGGCTTCACCGGCCGAGATGTCGTCGGTCTGCTCGATCGCCGCCGCCACCCCGACGCCCGAGATCTTGACGCTGCCCTCACTGGTGCGCAGCACCGCGTGGGGGTTGAGGTAGAGGTGGTGCAGCCCCCGGCGGCGGGCGGACTCCATCCCTGAGGCGGCCTCGCCCACGATGCGCCGGGCTTCCTCAGCGGGCAGTGGCTGGTCGGCAATGAGCGTGGCGAGCGAAACGGCCTCGCTCAGACCCTCTTCGACGATCCAGCAGATGCCGTCGGCGGAGCCCACGTCGAGCACGCGGACGAGGCGTGGGTCGTCGACCCCCGCCGTGCGCCGGGCACCATCCAGCACCGCTTCTGCGGTGTCGGTGTGCTCCCCGGTGGCGGGCAGGACCGTCACGGCGACGAGCCGGTCCAGAGTCTGGTCGTGGGCGGACCAGTAGTCCAGGGTGTCGTCCCGACGAGCCAGCAGCTCCTCGAGGGCATATCGGCCTCCCAGGACCGTGCCTGTGTCGATACCGTGCACCATGGGCTCCTTGCTCATTTCCTGTTCGGAGGCAGTCGGCCCCAAGACTAGTCGGGCCGGACCCTCTTGTGTCTCCGGCTGCACCGTCGTGGGGTCCGTGCTCGTCACCGGGGTCGCTGCCGGCCGCCGGCGCAACCGGCGCGTCAGGGGCGAGATGACCTCCGAGAGCTCTCGCACGCCGAACCGATGAGCCAGCACCCCGTAGA
>JBASAN010000190.1:0-1781 GCA_049650625.1 Ornithinimicrobium sp. | reverse complement strand
AGCTGCTCGCCTGCCGGGAGGCCGTCATCGACGCCTGGCGTGACCGCCTCAACGTCCTCGGCCATCACCCGCCCAACCTCTACCGCAGCGCCGGCAAGGACCTCTCCGCCGCAGCAGAGCTCACCCGACCCTCCTGGGTCCTGTTCCGCATCCTCGACCAGCTCCCCCGCACACCCGACCCAGCACAGCCCGATCAGTCCGACCAGCCCGATCAGCCCGATCAGCCCGATCAGCCCGCTCAGCCCGCTCAGCCCGCTCAGCCCGCTCAGCACCAGGATCCTGAGCAGCACGAGGATCCTGAGCGGCAGGTCCAGGCGAACCGGCACCAGACATGGTCCCCGCTCGAGGCACTCGCAACACCCAGCATCCAACCCGCCGTCGAGCTGTGGCGCACCACCGCAGTCGAGCTCACCGCCGCCAACCACGCCCTGCACACCACCCCCGACCAGACCTGGATGCGTGAGCCCACCGGCGCCTGGCACCTGCTGCGCGACGCAGCCACCGGTATCGAGGCCCTCGCCGTCCTCGACGACCGCCTCCGTACCGCCGGACACCATCAAGGCCTCCACCCGACCCAGGACGCACCGCACCCGATCTCGCACTGGTCCCTGGCCGAACAACGCGTCGCGGCCTCGCACCTGGCGCGCGTCGCCGGCTGGTACGCCGTCCCCACACCGAACGCGCCCACCGCGATCGCCGACGTCGACCTCGCCAAACCACCCACCCTCAACCGCACCAACCCGGCCGGGCACCCCGGACCGGGCCACCCCATCCACGAACCCGGCGACCTGATCGCTGCCCAACGCCAGGTCGCGCGCTATCTCACCGCCCCCATCTCCACCCAGGACGTCTTCAGCTCCGCGCTACGCAGCATGGACGCCACCACCCTCCTCAGCGTCATCCGCTCCCAACACGACCTGTGCCGCGCAGCCCGCGACCAATTCACCGGAAAAGCCCCCGGCCAGGCCGGTGACCTCGCCCAGCTCTTCGAAGACCTCCGCGACGTTCACGCACAACTCCTCCCCCACGCCCGCACGATCGTCGACACCGACGGCGTACGAGGGACCAACCAACCCGCGCTCGCCCAGCAACGCGAGATCAACACCGCCCTCACCCGCCACCGCGGCGCCTGGGCCCTCGGCCACACCGAGGGCGCAGCCTTGGCCAGCACCACCCACGACGTCCTACGCGAGCTAGCCCACGCCGCCCGACGAGAGCTCAGCCGCGACGCCGGCACCCTGCGCGTCAAAGACCCCCTCGGGGTACGCCCACCCCACAAAGCTTCACACCACGGCGCGCTCTACCTCGCCTTCAACACCGTCGCCAAGCTCCCCCCGCCCATCCCCGACGAACCGCACTGGACCCCCACCACCTCCAGAGAAGGCCTCACCCAATCGCTGGAGACGACCCCCATCGGCAAACGACCCAGCCCCTACCCACGACGTGGCAACCACACCGCCAACCCAGGCCGCCGACGGTGAACATCGACGACGGCCAGCTATAGCCAGCGCATGCCACCGCCGGCTCGCGAGCACCGTCCAACCGCCACGCCGCACCCCACAAGGGGCCCCATTCCCGGGAACATCACCGGACAGGTCATACGGAACCGGCGCTCCATATGACCGCCCGGCATCGAACCGCGTTCCCGCTGGAGGTTCCTCCTGCGGTACGCTGGCGGAGTTCAGAGCCTCCATCTGAATGTCCAAATCGGTGGTGGCGGCCAGCGCGGCGCGTTCGCCAAAGAACGTGCCTGGGTCAGTGGTCAGATGGATTGCTCGCGG
>JBASAN010000189.1:0-2759 GCA_049650625.1 Ornithinimicrobium sp. | reverse complement strand
CAGCAGCACGGCGTCGATGCCGAACTTGGCCGACAGCTCGCGCTGCCACTGCTCGGCCAGGGCCGGGGAGCAGAGGACGGCGGTGCGCTGCACGGTGCCCTGGGCCAGCAGCTCGGCGGCGATGAGTCCGGCTTCCACGGTCTTGCCGATGCCGACGTCGTCGGCGATCAGCAACCGGACGACGTCCTGGCGCAGGGCCATGAGCAGGGGGACGTACTGGTAGCTGCGGGGGCTCACAGCGATTCCAGCGAGGGACCGGAACGGGCCTGCGCTGGTGGCGAACCCGACCCGTAGGGCGGTACGCAGCAGGGCGGTGGACGTGCTGTCGCCGAGGTCTTCGACGGTAGGCGTTGGGAAGGTGGCGGGTTCGACACCTTCGTCGGGGAAGACACCGACGACGTCCGCGGTGCCGCCGCCCAGGGGCTGGAGCAGCAGGAAGTCTCCGGAGCTGCCGGGGAGAACTACCCACTCGCGTCCGCGGGCGCGGACGAGGGTGCCGACGGCAAACGCGCCGTCCGGCGTCTGCCCCGGGGTCTGGCCATTAATCTGGATGGTGCTCACGCGTTGCTGGTCCTTCCGTGGCCGAACAGCCACTCGTGCTCGTCGGCGACAGCCGACCAATCCTGGTCGTGGCGAAACCTCACCACGAACCACGAGGCGTCGACGAGGCGACGCTCCGCGTCGCGGTCGCGCTGCTGCTGGGCTGCGGTGTCGTGGTGAGGGCCGTCTATGAAGATGGCCACCGGTGTACCGGATGCCTCGTAGACGAGGTCCGGGCGGGCACGGCATTCCTCGACCGTGCGTTGGGCGTCGTCGGGCAGACGTCGGCCGGTGGCCCGCAGCCAATCGATGAACTGGGACTCGAGCGATGAGTCGCCCAACGCGGTCAGCCAGTCCGCCTGCTCCGCCCGCGGCCGTCCTCCGGCTCCGGCCTCGACCCGGGCACGACGCAGGCCGGTGAGAATCTCGACGATGCTGTGGCGGTCGATGAGGGTGTGCTCGTACTGGTTGCCGTAGGAGAGCAGGCAGTCGTAGCAGCCACGCTCGCAGCGCACCCGGGCACCTGGGGCATGGTGCTCATCGACGCCGGTGTCGGGGTCGTAGTGAATGATCTGCAGGGCTCGGCGTGCCACCCGGCTAATGGCATCGGGCTCCTCCACCAGCCGACGCAATACCCCCGCGCCGCCCTCAGCGGCCTCGGTCAGCAGCATGCGGCCACGCTCGTCGGCGTCGGGCAGTGCGCGGCTGTCGAGCTCGGCGTCCTCGAGTTGGAACTCGGCCTCGACGGCCCGTTCCAGAGCCGCGCGCAGCGACACCGCCACCACCTCGGACAGGTGGGTGATCGCACGGACGACCAGAATGTTGCGGCGGTCCTGCACGAACGGCAGCACTTTCTCGCGCTCCCGGACGTCTTGGATGTCGACGGCGTCGTCCGCGCCGGCGTCGACGGGCGCGTCGGCGGCCTGCCTGTCGGTGAGCCACTTGCCCTCACGCAGGTCGAGCCAGAAGCCACGCTCATCGGCGTTCTTGCGGCGCCGGCGGCCAACGTTCGTGATGCGCATGTCGGCAGCTTCCGCATGGGTCAGCTCGAGCAGTTGCCCCCCGGACTGATCGTCGGTCGTGGGTGCGACGGCTTCGGCGCGGATGCAGTCCGGGGCACCGCCACGCTCGGGGAACCGGAAGGACACCTCGAGCTCGAAACCGGAGCGACGTCTTTCTTCCTCATCCGAACTGATCCGCTCGCGGCGGCGGGTGAAGACGGTCTGCAGGCGCAGCAGCCCGTATTGGGTTACCCCGAGGACTCCCCCGCAGTTCTCGCACACGTCGGTGCCGACCTGCACGGGGTGGTGGTAGCCGCACGCCATGCAGCGCTTGGCGGTCTCGGTGATCGCTCCCCCGCCGGCAGTCTCCCCGGGATCGCGGGGCAGCTGGATGCGCGTGACCTCGTAGCGGGCGCCCTCGTGGTAAATCAAACTGTTTGGCCCGAACTCGCTGATCGCGAGGAAGCGAGGGCGCTGGAGGTAGTCGCCGTCGGCCCTGGCGCCTCGCCGGGCAGGGATGTAGGCCGCCAACGGCAGCCGGGGGAACGAGTAGCCGGGTAGGAAGCCCTCACTGGCCAGGTAGCGGTAGCTGTAGAAGTCGGTCGAGCCGAGCTCGGAGTCGTCGTTGCGCAGCAGCCGCAGCTGGTTGCGGGCATCGGTGCGTCGGCGCTCGGCCTGCATCCGCTGACCCTTGGTTGCGGAAGTCGACAGCGCGAGCTTGTGCTGTTCATTGGCCTCGGTGAGGGCGGTGCGGTAAAGCGTGCGCCAGCGGTCAAATGCCTGGTCCAAGGCCTTGGCTGCACGTACGACTTGGTCATGCACCCAGGTGGTCGTCCACCAGGACGGGTCGCCGCCGTCGAGCTGCCAGGTCTGTCGCAGCCCGGTGAGCACCCGCTCGGCGCGGGTCTGGGCACGGCGGTCGACCTCGGCCTCGGTGACGGCGCGCCACAGCTCCGGGAACAGGGCGTAGGTGGGGTTGTCGCCGTCGGCGTCGACAAGCGCGGTAATGGAGGACTTCATCGACTGATTGGTCTCGGCCAGCCAGATGGCGTGGATGTGGGAGCGGATGAGGTCTTCGTTCGTGAGGTCCAGTCGAGGAGCGATGACAGACCCGGCGACCATCTCGCGGGAGCGTCGGAACCAGTACGAGTCGTGGGCGTTGCCAGCCGAGCAGTAGGTGAGCACCAGGGCCTGCTGCCCGCTGCGGCCGGCGCGGCC
>JBASAN010000188.1:0-3923 GCA_049650625.1 Ornithinimicrobium sp. | reverse complement strand
ATGTGCACAAGGGGACGGTGGCGTCCGGCTGAACGTTCAGCAGACGGCTAAACTGCGCGACACCTATCCCGACAAGGAAACAAGGAATCGGGGGCAAGCAGAACGCTGGTACGAGTTTTTGGCGGTGGTAGATTGCCCAAGCAACAGTATTGCCAATCCTGCTGGTTCGGAGTGTCAGAGAGCCTTCGAAGCTTGCCTTCCGGAGGGTGGCCGTCTTGGAATTGTATTCCGCAGAATAGTGTCTAGAACAAACCCGCCATCGCCCTGGTCTCGAATCGGAACGACGTGCTTTCCGGCGAGCGTGCCAGCAGCTTCTGGAGAAGGCGCAGCTTTGACGCAGGCCATGATTCAGGACTATTTCTACGAGATGGTATTCGCACTGCCGCAGGCTGCGCTGGAACCGCCTGATGGTCGGACACTCGTGAATCTACCAACCTACTTCGAGCTGAAATGGCCCGAAGAAGGGTTCGAGCCTCGGGAGATCGACACCACCACTCTCGTGGGCCGAGAGGTCCGGATCCGACCCGTACTGCAAAGCGCCACCTACTCTTTCGGAGACGGAGACAGCCACGGGCCAACCCAGTCTCTCGGGGGTCCCTGGCCCGACGGTGACGTCATTCACACCTACCTTGAGAAGGAATCAGTCCAACCCTCCATCAGCGCGACCTACGGCGGTGAAGTCAGCGTGGACGGCGGAGACTGGACGGACATCAATGCCTCAGTCACCGTCGACGGTCCGCCTCAGCCTCTCGAGGTCCTCACATCTCGGAACCGCCTCGTCGACGACTAGCCCCTACCCCTGAAGGGCCAGCGCAAACGGCAGCACGCCGTGCGCCCCCGCCCGTCGTAGCGCACGCGCAGCGACAGTCATGGTCCAGCGCGACTCCACCCGGTCATCAACGAGGAGAACCGGGCCCCCGGCCGAGGCCAGTGCTGCTTGCAGTTCTGAGCCGACGGAGACCCGTCCCCAGACGTTGGCCAACCGGAAGGCACTGTTGCCCCCGGACTCCCCCACGGGCCCGCCGTCCACCAGGTCAAGGGTCCCGATCATCGGAAGACGACCGATGCGACTGATCTGCTCGGCGAGGGAAGACACGAGCAGCGGATGACTCCGTGACGGCATGGCGACGATTGCCACAGGACGGTCGGCCCAACCCCACTGGGCCAGGACCTGCACGCACGCTCGCACGACATCATCGGACACCGGCGCGTCCTCACCCAGCGCCGTCCGCAACCGCCCTCCCCACCCCAGGTCGCTGAGACGTGCGACCACCCGTCCGGGTGCAGCCACCTCCTCGGTGGCGAGCTTGCCCTTGACGTCGACCCCGAGTCGCGGCATACCGCTGGGCCACTGCGTGCGCGGCTCCACCGGCACTCCGATGGACCCCAGGCTCCGCCCGGCGATAGACATCGCCTCGTCCGGCAGATCGGTGGGGAACCACGGCTGGGCACACACATCGCATCGACCGCACGGTTGCGCGGTGGTGTCGTCCAGGCACCGCTGCAGAAACGCCATCCGACACTCTTCGCCGCGCTCGTAGTCCAGCATCAGCGCGGCCTCGCGCTGACGTGCTTCGGCAACCCTGTCGTATCGCTCCTGGTCGTAGGTCCACGGGCGACCGGTCGAGATCCACCCCCCGCTGACCTTGTCAACAGCTCCGTCGACGTCCAACACCTTCAGCAAGAGCTCGAGGCGGGTCCGGCGGACATCCACCATGGTCTCCAACGCCGGTGTCGACAACGGCCGCCCCGCTTCGGCTAGAGCCGCCAACACTGCATCCGCCTGCTCGGCCTTCGGCATTGACGCCGAGGCGAAGTACGCCCAGATGTCTCGGTCCTCCGACCCTGGCAGCAACAGGACGTCCGCTCGGTCGGTGGCTCGTCCGGCCCGCCCCACCTGCTGGTAGTAGGCCACGGGCGACGACGGGGCCCCCAGGTGCACCACAAAGCCGAGATCCGGCTTGTCGAACCCCATCCCCAAGGCACTCGTGGCCACCAGCGCCTTGACCTCGTTGTGACGCAGCGCCTCCTCCAGCCGCTCCCGATCCTCGGGGTCCGTCCGACCGGTGTATGCCGACACCTTCGCGCCCATCGACCGCAACGCCTGCGCCGTCTCCTCAGCGGCCGAGACGGTCAGGCAATAGATGATCCCGCTCCCGTTGAGCCCCTCGAGGTGTGCCACCAACCACGCGATTCGCTGTTGCGGGGTCAGCGAGCGCAAGACCCCCAGCCGCAGAGAGGCACGCGCGAGCGGCCCTCGGATCGTGGCCACCGGAGCCCCTCCCACGCCGAGCTGCTCTTCGACATCAGCCACCACGCGTTCATTGGCGGTCGCTGTCGTGGCCAGTACCGGGGTGCCCTGCGGCAGGTGCTGCAGCAGCGAGCGAATGCGCCGGTAGTCGGGCCGGAAGTCGTGGCCCCAGTCGCTGATGCAGTGCGCCTCGTCGACGACCAGCAACCCACACCGGGCGGAAAGATCTGGCAGCTGCTCCGCCCGGAACCGGGGATTGTTCAGCCGTTCCGGGCTCACCAGGAGGACGTCAACCTCGTCGGCCTCCAGCGCGGCTCGCACCTCATCCCACTCAGCGGCATTGGCGGAGTTCATCGACACCGCACGCACGCCGGCGCGCTGAGCGGCACCGATCTGGTCGCGCATCAACGCCAACAGCGGGGAGACGATGACCGTGGGTCCGGCCCCACGTGCGCGCCGAAGAGCCGTCGACACGAAGTACACCGCCGACTTGCCCCACCCGGTCCGTTGCACCACCAGCGCGCGCGCCCCCTTCTCGACCAAGGCCTCAACAGCCTCGAACTGCCCCTCTCGGAACTGCGCGTCAGGCGATCCGACCAGCACTCGTAGGGAGTCCAGCGCTTCGGCTCTGAGGTTGGGCATGACGATCACGGTAGGGCAGCCGCACGACATACCTGGCCGCCTGTCCACAAGGCATCCTTCCGCGACGTCATCGCACCCCTTCCGCTCCCCCTAGGCTTGCCCCGTGAAATGGGATGACTACGACGCTGCGCTCTTCGACCTCGACGGGGTGCTGACACCCACCGCGGAGGTCCATATGGACGCCTGGGCTCTGATGTTCACGGAGTTCTTGGCCGACTACCCGGACCAGTCGGAGTACACCGACCAGGACTACTTCGACCACGTGGATGGCAAGCCTCGCTACGAAGGCGTCGCCGCCTTCCTCGCCTCCCGTGGAATCGAGCTGCCGTATGGAGACGTCGAAGACGAACCCGGCGCGCAGACCGTCTGCGGACTCGGCAACCGCAAGAATGCCGCCTTCACCGCCGTGCTGGCGCGCGATGGCATCGCGCCCTACCCGGGCTCGCTGCAGCTGATCGACCACTTGGAGACGTTGGGGGTGCATCAGGCGGTGGTGTCCTCCTCGAAGAACGCCCCTGATGTCCTGACTGCAGCGGCCATCGCCGAGCGGTTTCCCGTCGTGGTGCACGGTGGGGTCGCGTCCGAGCACGGCATCCCGGGCAAGCCCAGACCGGACACCTATACCTATGCGGCTGCCCAACTGGGTGTACCGACCCAGCGATGCGTGGTCTTCGAGGACGCCATCTCCGGGGTTCAAGCAGGAGCTGCCGGTGACTTCGGTCTGGTGGTCGGAGTGGACCGAGGCGCGGGGGCCGAAGCGTTACGGCGGCACGGTGCCGACATCGTGGTCTCTGACCTGGCGGAGCTGATCTGATGGCACACAAGTACCCGTCCCCCCACGTGCCGCCGGTCGCACTCGACCCGCTGGACCGGGCTCGGTTCCCGGTCGACGAGTGGGCCCTGGTCGAGGAGGAGTACCGGATGGAGGATCTCGGCACGACCGAGACCCTTTTCGCCGTGGCCAACGGCTATCTGGGTATGCGGGGCAACCCTGAGGAGGGCCGCGACACCCACACGCACGGCACGTACG
>JBASAN010000187.1:0-6272 GCA_049650625.1 Ornithinimicrobium sp. | reverse complement strand
GACCTCGCCGAGGGTGGTGCCGGCGGGACCGGCGCGAGTGCTCAGTCCAGGTAGTCGCGCATTAGGAACGTCTGAACGCTGTGCATGCGGCGATCATAGCCGTGCCGGTCAGGAGCGTTGTGGGGTGCAATATCCCCGACTGAGAAGGATGCTTCTGATGACCACCACCGACTCCCCCGCCACGAGCAACCTCTACGACCTCGTGACGCTCCCCGAGACGACGTTCACCGTCGAGCCCGTGGAGCCCGTGGAGCCCACCGAGCTGCGCATCAACGTGCAGCACGGCGCCGGCAGCACGACCGGTCTGACCCTGACCCGCGACGGCGACCTCGCCACGACCGGGGGCGAGGCGGAGGCGATCTTCCGTTCCGCGCGGGGTGCGCTGGTCCTCGGGTTCGACCTCGACGGCGAGGGCGAGGACCGCGTGCTGTTCGCGCCCGCAGAGGGCACCGACGCCCGCGAGGTGCTGCGCCAGGGCATCGAGACCCTGACCATCGCCCTGGAGGCTGTCGACCGGATGAACAAGGGCAACAGCGTCACCGAGGCCACGCAGTGAGCACGGATCAGCGACTGGCCCACAAGTTCGTCGACCAGCACCTCCGCGACCGGCGCAGGCTCGAGGACGTCGAGCAGAACTGCCCGGCATGGTGCGCGGGCGGGCATACGCGAGCGTTCGACGACGGCAGCGCCTACTCCGAGGCGGCCCCACACGACTCGCGCGTCCTCAGCGGGCCGCAGACGGGATCCTCGTCAGGCTGGGAGGTGTCTCTGCGCTCGACACAAGTCCTCGGCAAGGAACCGGACGTGTGCCTGTCGATCCAGCACCAGGGCGACGAGCGTGCAGCCGTTGGTCTGGACGCACGGCTGACGACGGGTGACTGTCGAACCCTCGCTCGGCACCTGAACTACCTTGCCGACCTTGAGGACGGCATCGCCTGACGCAGGCGCCGACAGAACCATCCCGGCACGTGAAACGGGGAACATGTGCCGGGATGGTCTGCGTGAATGGTGAGAGGGATCCGGTTCACTCATCCACGCCTGCGCGTACCCGTCTAGCCCGTCCTCGGTCTGCCTCATCTTGGCGATGGGCTAATCGCGTGATCGGGGTAACTTCGCTCGTCATGGGGACATGGGATGGCATGATCGCGCGCCGACGCGTCGCGAGTCGCCCGAGCTGGGCGAAAACACTGTGGGCGCGGGTGAAGTACAACCGCTTCTCACCCGCCGGGCGAGAAGCCAGAGCCGCAGTGGCTGACTGGGCAAGTTCATGGTCGGATCACGAGCAGCGGATCGACACCGCAGAAACTCGGACGCGAAGTCGGGCATAGGCCCCAGTGGAGGAACCACCCCGGCCTGCGCATGGGGTCGCGGGCCGGAGTGGTTCGAGTCCGAACGCTAGGGCCAACCATCCCCAAGGTGGTTACGTCGGGGAGTATCTCCTCGGCAAGACATGCGCCTCAGTGCATCGGTGGCGGCTCAATCAAGAGTTTCGGTGCGCACAACGTCCCGCTGATAGTCGCTTTCGCGGGCCAGTCCTGCGTCGATGAGCGCCGCCCGCAGGACCACACTGATGTAGTCGGCCTGGATGAGCCTGGCGAGTTTCCGTAGGCATTCCGGGTTCGGGACCTCGCGGACTCCGCGCCGACGCCACGAGCTGATCGTCTGGGGCGCGACGTCGATGACGCGGGCAACCGAGGAGTCTGACGGGTTCCCATGGGAGTCCTTGTAGGCGTCGATCAGGGCGACTAGGTGACTCATCGTTGAAAAACTAGCAGGCAGAGAAGGCCACTTCGCCCGGAAGGACCGGCCAACGCATCTAGGTGCTGCCGCTTCATCCGGACGGTCGCGCGAGGCCATTCCTCGAACCAACCAATCCTGGTAAAAGTTTGCCGGTGAACGGTCAATGGATCAGCCGCAAGGAGGCTGGCCGGCGCCTAGGCTGCGACCCGTCGACCCTCACGGGGATGATCCGACGCGGCGAGGTCACGGCCTCTCCATTGCCGCCTGGGTCGACCCGTCGTGTGCGCCGCGAGCCGTCCATCGACCCGGAGTCCGTCGAGCATCTGCGGCAGCGACGCGAGGTCGAGCGAGCGTTGGAAGTCGAACGCGAGGCCGAGCGACTCAGACACCTTGCGGAGCGGCAGCCGCCTGACGACGGCCAGGTATGGCTCAGCATTGCCACGACCGCAGCCCTCGTAGGCGTGGAACGCACCACCATCAGATACAAGGTCGCGGCCGGGCGCATCCCTGCAATCCGCAGAGGGCGCCGCTGGTGGATACGCCGCCAGGACGCCGAGGTGGTCGCGAACGCGCGGCGGTTCCGCCAACGCGCTGCGCACAAACCCATGGCAGAGCAGCAGAACCCTGGCGCATGGCGAGCACAGACGTAGCAACCGGGCTGTCTGGTCTCGGCCTTGTAGCGAGATCCGCGACGGGCTGACCTCACCGGGTGGTCCCACATGGTTGCAGCCATAAAAAGGTCAGACATTCCAGACCGAGGCGGCGCCTGACCTACCCCCCCCCCCTGGCAAACCAACAGTTGCCCCCAAGCCGGGGCCGTCATCGCACAGGCGGGCGCAACTTTCTTAAAGCGACGCGCTGCTGCGACCGCCTTACTAGTTGTACCCATTCGTACGGGAAGAGTCGCGCAACTGATCCGCGCAAGTTTGCCTCACGAAAACCGCGGTCATTTGTCACTAGATACCTTACGACTGGCTCATCACCGGCGCGCAAGGCGGACAGATAGACTTTTCCGTCTTCGTGATCTAGCGGAGGCGTCTGCTCGGCACGCTCAATCTCGCCGGTAGTGGTGCCCTCGGTCATCGCCCAGACAAGTTCATCTGATCCGTTTGACAGGAAACTGAGCGCATCCGGACTGGCCCACCCAAGGCCCGCATCCTCTGGGCGGCTCGCCTGGAGAGGCTGGGTCAACTTGTGGAGAAGTGTGTCGTCTAGGTGCGGGCTGGTCCAGACCTCAAGCGGCGCCCCGCCCGGGAACTTTCCATCACGGCACAGAGAAATAGCCAAAGCGCTGTCCAGCCCAGCCACCGTCCGCGACGGCACCGGCTCGCGCGCATGCCCGACGACGAACTCGGTCATCGCGTCCCAACTGAAGCCGTGAGGTCCGAAGATCCGAGCGATGTCGAGCCAGACATTCACGTCGAAGACGACAACGTGCTCGGCGTGCTCATTACTCACTACGCGACGGACGCAGCGCGTAGCGTTCGCGCGGTGTAGAGGCGGATCTCGGAGGCGAAGCGAACTGAGCACTGTAACTGTCTGCTAGAGGCTTGTCGGCCCCGGAGCCCTCGAAACTCTGTCGAATCTCCGCGAGGTCGCGTTCCAAGAGTTCGTCACCGTCGGGAGCGGGAGTTGGCCAAAGACCGCCCGAGATCAGATTGATGACGCTCCGACCGTCCAATTCGCGCGAGCGGTAAAAGTCCGCCATCGCTGAAACCTTGATCGGCCTTCTCGAGGATTCTTTTGCTTTCAAACCCTCGCGAGCATCAATCCAAGGGTTTTCATTGTGCGTCAGCAGCGAGAGCTCGGCACCTGACAGGCGGCCATAGTGGTGACACACGAGATCGACAAGGAGCGCTTGCTGGTTATGTAGCGAACTTGGATCGGCCCCAACCACGGAGTCAACCATTCGTTTACCTCGGTGCTTTGACCATAAAGCTGGAGCCACGGGCCCGTCGGGCCAAGCCTGAATGGGGTCATCAAACAGCGGCGTGTCGAATAGAGCGGCGTGCCAGGCCTGGCTGTAATAGACTAATTTTTGAAGTTTCCAAGTGTCCATGCGACCGACTCGGGCGAGCACAAACGCTCCAACATCTAGCACCGTTGTCATGCCCACCACCTTCCGCGGACTAAGCCTGTGTACCTACAGTCTAGTGCCCTCGCGCTCCTCTACCACATCGACACCCCCGCGTCTGAACAGCCTGGCGACCAGAGCCAGAGCCCGGCCGTGCACCGAGCGAGGGCGCCTCTTCTCCCACCTAGGCGTCGAGACCTCACGTCGTCACCCGCGTCCGCAGCGAGCTCGCCACCCAGACGCACCGGAGTCACATCGAGAACACGCCCATGCCCGGACGATTCGGCCATCAGACAGGACCCCTAGCCAGAGCGTTCGCGCGGCCCTCGTTGCCGATCGCACGACGGGCCTCCTCGCGGGCGATGCCCTTCACCTGCGCGGGGCCCCACGGCGTGTCGAGCGTGCCGGTGAGGACGATCGGCTGGTTCGGTCGCATCCGGTAGTCGCTGCCGGTGATGTGGGGGCGCACGAGCGAGTTGAGGGTCTGCCACTGCGCGTCGCTGAACACCGGCTCCGGGGTGCGGGAGTGGTTCACGGCGACCTGGCCGGGCATCAGCCAGCCGCCGTTGTCATAGACCCCGGCCTTGGCGAGCGGGTTGTCGGGCAGGAACTTGTTGGGGATCTTGTTGTCGATCCACTTGCCGACCCCCCCGACGACCGAGCGGGTCATGTCCTTGATGAGGCCACCCCAGCCGCCGAGGTTGACCAGACCGGAGATCCAGCCGCCGATCTGCGAGCCGAAGCTCTTGATCGCCGACAGCGCATCCCCGAACTTCGCCAGCGCGGACTCCTTCGGCGTCGGACCACCCATGCCACCAGGACCGCCGCCGTAGTTGCCACCAGCGCCCAGGTGAGCCATCCGCGTAAACATCGGGTTCGTAGCACCGCGAGCAGCGGGACCGACGCGCACCGAGCCGTTCGTCGACTCCACGTTCATCCCACCGAGCGTTCCCGCGACGTGACCCGGTGAGCCCGTGAAGGCACCCACAGAGAACTGACCCGGACCAGGCTGGAAACCGGCCCACGGGAACGTGCTCGAGGTCCCCACCCGGGAGTACGGCGAGAAGCCCCGCAGGACGTTGACGATCGCCGACATGAACCCCGAACAGTCGTAACCTCCAGGGCCGACGCCGCCCCAGATGTAGGGCTTGCCTGCCTGGGACTTGGCAAACGCCTGCGCGTTGGCGATCTGCGCGTCGGTGAACCCGCCACCCTTGGCGAACCCCGGTGCGGTGTCCCAGCCCAGATCACCCTTGCGGCCGAACGTGCCCATCCCGCCGAGGTTGCCCTTGGCGGCGAGCTCGCGGATACGGCGCACCGCTGCGTGACCGCCGGCGCCGCGGACCTCCTTGGTGGTCCACACGTGCTCGTCGGGCATCAGCATCGCCCGCACCGAGTCCTTCCCAGCAGCGCCCCAGTGGGGCACGGGACCGCCCGTGGCCCGGTACAGGGTCCGCTGGCCCGGGTCCTGGTAGGTGCCGCCCGCATTGCTGTAGGAGGACCCGCCGCCGATGTAGACCTTGCGGGGCGCGGTGACTCCGGGGATCTTGTCGAGCATCGGGACGATGCCCTTGTTGTAGATCGTCTCCACGACGAACTTCACCGGCGCCATCGCCGCGCTCTTCAGTCCGCCCCAGATCCGTCCGATGGCGTCCACGGCGGTCGAGAACGCGTCCTTGATGCGCCCCACCCCGTCAGCGAGGGCCCCGAACGTCGGCCGCACGCCGTTGCGCCACACCGAGGCGATGGTGCGACCCATCGACTCGAAGTACGGCTTGACGACACGGGTGTAGAGGAACTTCACGACCGGGAAGACGACGTTCTGCAGGTAGTCCACCCACGCCGACAGGATCGGCTTGATGACGCCATTCCACGCGCTCGAGATGGCCCGCTTGATGACCGCCCACGTTGCGTCGACGACGGTGCGGAACGTCTCGGACTTCTTATAGGCGAACACCAGCCCGGCCGCGAGGGCCGCGAGCGCGGTGACGAAGATGCCGAGGGGGTTGGCCCGGATGGTGCCGTTCAGCAGCCCCGTGGCGATCGTCCACGCCTTCGTGACGCCGGTGACGACCTTCGCGGTGGTCGAGTAGATCACCATGCCGGCGGTGAGCCCGCCCAGGACGCCGGCGAGGACCTTGACGGTGGTCTGGTTGGTTCGTGCCCACGCGAACCCGGCACGTCCGGCGTCGGCCAGGTTCGTCAGGGCGGGGAGGATCTGGTTGGCGACGGTGGCGCCCATCGCCGAGACCGCGTACGTCAGACCGGAGCCTGATGCCTTGCCCTGGTCGAAGCCACGGACCATCGCCATGAGGCCGTCCTGCACGAACCCCTGAGCGGTCCTCTTCCAGCCCTCAAGACGAGTGCCGAAGTTGTCGTTCAGGGTGTCGCCGGCCTCTTTCGCCGCACCCTTGACGTCCTTCAGTCCAGACTTCATCGGGTCCATAGCCCCGATGGC
>JBASAN010000186.1:0-9067 GCA_049650625.1 Ornithinimicrobium sp. | reverse complement strand
GCTGGATGGTTCGTACCGATCCACCACGCGAGCCCCAACGGTAGGTGGTGTAGCCACTGGGCGTGGGCAGGACACGGGTAGGGACCGGAGTCGTCGCCGGTGCCACGACGGCCGCGGCGGCCGGCGTGAAGGCCAGACCCTTGGAAGCCGGGCTCTTCGGGGCCGCCGGAGCGTCCTGGCTGGAGCCAGCGGTCGACAGGGCCAGACCACTGGTGGCAGCAAGGGTCACAAACACCTTGACTGTGGGCTTGAGTGACAGACGTCGAGGAGCGCGATGGCGCGCAGGTGCAGTAAAGGACACGGTGAACTCTCTCCATACGCCTACGGGGTGAGCTGTCGGGTTCGGGTGGAGATGCATACCCGGTCTTGGCTTCGTGCTCCAAGGACTTAACCCCAAGGCACGTCTCTCGACGCGCCACCTTCGTTGGGTCCCCCGCTCCTGCCGAACGGATTGTGCGTGGTAACCCAACCACGGTGACAGGACTCGGCGACCAGGTGGGACTCCCCAGGGGAGGGAGTGCCACGAGGTTATCCAAAGATCGGGAATATGTCACGTTTGGATAACGAAGGGTTGAACACTCAACGATGTCGCCGGTCCGAACTTGGACCTCTCCCCGTCCGTGGCGCTCCCCAGCCGTCTAGAACGTAGCAGCCACAGGCTGATCGACGAAACTCGGGTGGCGAACATCCTCACCCCACTTCAGGCGGGGATCGACCGGATCTGCGCGCCAGGGATCGCTTCGTATCGCTGCGGTGTGCACGTCAGCAGGACGATCTGGCCACCCGGCGACGCCTCCCCCAGGACCGAGCCCAGTCGCTGGAGGCGATCGGGGTCGGTGTAACCCAAGGCATCGTCGATCACGACTGGCACCGCGTGCTCTGCGTCGACGAGGACCGCCACTGCCAGCCGCGCCAGGATGCCCATCTGCTCCTTGGCCCCGCCCGAGAGCTGCTCGAAGGAGACAAGGACGCCATTCAGCTCGCGGTGCGTGATCGTGAGGTCGGAACTGACCCGAACCGCGAAAGACGAGCCATACATCGCTTGGCCCAAGCGCTCGATCTCGCGGGCGTAGGGAGCCACGTAGCTGGCGTGGGCGCTCTCGCGATGGCGGCGCAGAGAGAGGTGGAGCTGCCGCGCAGCTCGAGCTCGACGGCCGACGGAAGCCAGTGCTCGCTTGGCCTCCGCGAGCAGCTGACCGGCGCGGTCGTGCTCTTCCTGGCGTCCCTCTCCGGCGGTCATCTCCAGACGACCTTTGAGCTGGTGGAACTGTCCGGTGAGGCTCTCCAGACGGGTGGCCGCACGCGAGTGCTCGACGTTGATCTGGCGAAGCCGCTCCTGCGCGTCGTCGGCCCCACTACGCCGCATCTGCTCAACCAGAGTGTCGTGCGCATCTTTCGATGCCTGTTCCACGTCTCGTGCCTGAAGGAGCGCCAACTCCAGGTTGCGGTCGCTCACCCTCCTTCGCGCCTCATCCAGACGGCTTCCGAGCAGACGGAGCTCCGCACTGGCCTCGGCGTGCTCCGCCGTGATGACGTCGTGGGCGCGGGTGACCTCAGACGCGACCCCCCGCGCGGCTGCCACCGCGTCCTCAGCCGCGTCGCGTGCCTTGCGCAGCGGCCCGAGGCGTCTTTGCTCGATCAGTGCCTCGTGGCGTGCACGGTCGAGGTCCGCGGGTGAGCAGCCAGTTTCGACAGCACGACCAGCCCCGAGGTCGGTTGACTCTGCAGCGTCCACCTCATCCTGGGTCCACTGCTGCAGCCACGCCCTCCGTTCCTGAAGGTGCCCGCGCAACTCGTCCAGGTCCGCATTGCCAGCCAGCGCGACGGACAAAAGCCGCTCGACTTCGGCGACCTCAGCGTCAGCACGACGATGGTCCTCGGCCAGCTCACGGGCGTGCTCGACGTCCGCCGCCCCGATCGCCGCGAGCCGAGCCTCAAGGTCGTCCCGCATCGAGTCACACTGGTCGGCACGGCGCTGCACGTCCGCATGTGGCCGGACCTCGATACGCACGGCCTCATGGACCGTGAGCTCGGCGCCGCGGACCACCTGGTACTCCAGCGGTTCGTCGTCCATCCCCAGGGTCTGCTGATCACCGTCGCGGCTCACTCGGAGGTCCGGACGCAGCGCATGCACCGTGACGGTCGTGGCACCGCCGTCCATCGCTGCGGTGGCTACCGCCAGTCGCTGCTCGGACTGCTCGATGTCTCGCAGTACCCGTGGCGACACAACTGCTGTCTGAAGCACACCCCCCGCCTCCAACAACCGCTGCTGCAGGAGCCTTGCTGACTCCACGCGCTGCTGCAACGTCGCGACCTCGGAAACCGCCGACATGTGCGTGACCTTCGTCGCGGCCGCATCAGCGGCCGCCTGACCGTCGGCACACGCTTGCTTGGCCGAATGCAGCGACACTGTGGCCACGCGCAGCTCCTCTGCCGCGCGCTCTGCGGCAGCCGCTCGTTCCACACGTTGAGCCGCCTGCACCGCGACGCGGTCGTTGCGTTCCTTCACCTCACGGACCAGCTGTTGTCGAGCAGCCAGGTCCGACTCGACGTGCTGTCGTTGCTGAGCGGCGCCCGCATATGCGCGGGATGCCTCTTGCTCATCCTCATGCAGACGCTTGCCACGGGCGACCTCTTCCACCGCGCGAGCCTGCGCCTCGCGCAGAACGGGTAGGTCCTTCTCGGCAGCATCAACCTCAGCGGCGACCGTGTCCCGGTCCCGGACCAGCTCCTCGGCCTCCAGCAGCCGGCGATGCGCCTCGGCAACCGCGTCCTGAGCCTGGGTGCAGGACGCCATGGCCTTTCGGAGGTCGCCGGTGGGTTTGCCACTCACCGCGGTGAAGTAGCGGGTGTACTCCGCCTCCACGGCGAGCAGGAGGTCTGTGCCGCTGTCGCTGTGCAGGTCTGCGCCCGCTGCAGAGTCGAGGGCCTGGGTGAGGACGGAGCTGTCCGCCAGCTGAATCTGCGAGGAGGGGCCGACCTGCGCGAAACGCAGAGCCTCGAACAAGGGCCGGTCCAAGCACTCATCGACGATGGACGCCATACGCGCCTGCGCAGCCTCACCACTGTGCTGCTCGGACACCGGCTGCAGGATTCGCAAGACGGTGGCCGACTGCCGCAACCACCGTTTGGAGAAGATCAGCCGGTAGGGCCCGATCGACAGCTCTGCCTCGACGAAGGGCCCCACGTCCTCTCCAACCGGCTGTAGGGCCACGATCGCTGCCGCCTTCGAGTGGGCCTTGGCCTTCGGGTCAAGGAGGCGATCCAAGGCTTCCAAGAACGTGGACTTCCCGGTCTCGTTGGGCCCTTCCAGGACCACGACCCCGGTGTCCGGCAGCTCGATCTCGGCATCACGCACCCCCTTGACGTGCTGCAGCCGCAATCGGTGGATCCTCATCGTGCCCCCGACCCACTCAGCCGATAGAGCAGAGCCAGCGCGTCCCGTGCGCTCACCGAGTCATCGGCGTCATCCGGGCTGAACGCCGAGGCGAGCTCCTCATCCGGGCGCTCGGTCGAGCCCACCGGCATCGAGTCGCCCATGGCAAGACGAATTTCCTCCGCCGCCCGGCTGACGTAGCCCGACAGAGCCAGCTGCGACCACTGCTCGTCGTCCGGCGAGATGACCAGGTCGGAGTGGCGATCCCAGTGGTGCAGCCCTCCGAAGGTCGACCCCAGCGCGCCCAGCCCCTCATGCAACCGCGTGAAGTCCGCAACCGACACGGATCCCCGCAGCGCGAGCTTCACCACGACTTTCTCCTTCATCGGCGTGCTGTTCAACTCTTCGAGCAGCTGGTCCACATCATCACTCGAGCTCAGATCTCGCGTCAGCGAGCGGAAGTCCCATGCACCGATGTGGTGGGCGAGCACCTGCGCGCCTCCCTCTGCGCTCAGCTCCACGATGAGGACGTCGCCGGGCGCTTCCTCGCGTGGGTCGGTCACTTCGATCGTCCCGGAGTACCAGACGCATCCACGGCCCCCCACATCGGTCCGTGAGTGGCGGTCCCCCAGGGCCACGTAGTGGATCTGGCCCGCCTGGACTGCGTCGAACAGGGGGCCGGTGGCAATAGCGTTGGGGTTGCGACCACTCGGATCCAGCACATCGACGCCACCGTGACCCACCAACACGCGCAGGGTGCCGTCAGCCGGACCCACGCGGGCCAGAGCGTCAGCGACCAGGTCGCGCCCCGGGTGCTTCCCTCGCCACGGGGCGGCCACGATCTCCACACCCGGCGCGACCTCGTACGGCCCTTCGGACTCCAGCACCGTCACGGTGTCGGGACATGCACCGAGGAAGGTGGGATGGCGATAGATACTCATCGCGTCCAGGGGGTCGTGGTTGCCGGGAAGGAGATAGACGGGAACGCCCATCTCACCCATGGCCTCCAACGCTCGAAGAACCGTGCCCTGCCGCAGCTGGTTACTCTCGAAAACGTCCCCGGCCACCACCACAAAGGCGCAGCCCCGATCGCGGGCCAACCGCCCCGCGGACCGGATGGCCGTGAGGCGGTCCTGGTCGAAACGGGCTTGATCCGCAGGCTGCAACCAGCGACGGGTCATCCCGATCTGCCAGTCGGCGGTGTGCAGGAAGGTGACCATGCGCCCCACGGTATGAGGACGTACCGACAAACCACGGGACCTTGCCTCAGTGTCCCCACAGCAGAAGGGGCACGAGCGCGGCGAGTCCCCCTGATCCGGTCGTGACCAGCAGGTATCCGAGGGCGCGGGTGCGGTTCTCGTGCAACAGCTCCCACACCTGAACGGCAAGCGTGCTGTAGGTGGTGAACGCTCCGCATGCCCCGGTCCCCAGCCCCGCGAACCAGCCCGGGGAGAGGGAGTCCGCGTTCGCTACCAACACCCCCAGGGCCAAGGCGCCGACGGTGTTCACAGCGAAGACTCCGCGCAGAGCACCCCACGGGCCCGCCGTGACCAGATGCCGTATGCCTGAGCCAACCGCTCCACCGAGCGCGACAGCCACCCACACCTCCAGCGGCATACTCACTCCTGCGCCCGCGCCAGCGGAGCGTGACCGTGGGGCAGACCCAGCAGCCCGGGAACATGTGCACCGAGCCACGCTCCCACCACACAGACCACGGGGGTCAGCAGAAGATAGGCGGCAGCCGTCGGCCAGGAGCCGTCGAGCTGCAGGACCTGGGCCATCACCACGTAGGCCGAGAAGGTGGTGAACCCGCCGAGCACCCCGGTGCCCAGCGCCGGCTTGACCCACCAGGCGGAACGCAGAGTGACCGTCAGAACGGTCAACAGAGCCAACGCGAAGCTCCCCGTGGTGTTGATGGCGAGAGTCGACCACGGAAAGCCCGCCGCTACACCGTCACCGCTGAGGCGTTGCTCCACCGCGGCGCGCAGCACGGACCCGGCGGCGCCCCCCAGGGACACCACGAGGAGCACGCGCCGACCGCGGTTCATAGCCATGAGCCTAGAGGCGTTTGTCGGCTAGCCTTAGCACCATGGCGTCCCGTGGTGCAACCCTTTCCGACCAACCCGGGCCGGGTGCTCCCCGGCCTACGTGCGGACGTTCTACGTGCTGATCCTCAGCGGCCTGCTGGTCATCCTGGCGCTGACCATCGCCACCGGATACTTCGTGGCTCAGGAGTTCGCCTATGTCTCGGTGGACCGGGGAAAGCTGACACAGCTGGCGGAGGGAGGCGACGCCGCTGCAGAGCGCGCACTGAAGGTCACGTCGCGGTTGTCGTTCACCCTGTCGGGCGCACAGTTCGGGATCACCCTCACGGCCCTGTTGGTCGGATACGCCGGAGAGCCGCTGCTCGGGCGAGGTCTGGCGGACCGGTTGGGCTTCGTCGGCCTGTCTGACGCCGCCACTTTGACCCTGTCGCTGGCCATCACCCTGATCTTCAGCACCGCCGTGCAGATGGTCCTCGGCGAGCTGGGCCCGAAGAACTGGGCCATCGCTCGATCCGTGTCGTTGGCTCGTGCCCTCTCCAGGTCCACATTGATCTACCTCATGCTGGCCGGGCCGATCATCTCGGTGTTCGACAAGGCCTCCAACGCTCTGCTTCGCTCGGTCGGCATCGAACCGGTGGAGGAGCTGCCGCAAGGAGCCACCCCCGAGGACCTACAACGCATCATCTCCGACTCGGCCATGGGCGGCCTGCTGGATGACGACCTGACCAAGCTGCTCGGTCGCGGACTCGCCTTCAGGGGCCACGCCGCCGAGGAGGTCATGACACCGCGCATCGATGTTGAGACGGTGCAGGCAGACGAACCGGCCAGCCGGGTCCTGGAGCTGCTGGACACCGGGCATTCCCGGTTCCCGGTGATCGGGCGCGACATCGACGACATCGTGGGTGTGATCGGGCTGCACGAGCTCCTCAGCGTGCCTGCCGAGCAGCGAGGCCGGATCCCGGTTCGGGATCTCGCCGATGAGGCGCTGATCCTGCCCGAGTCGTTGCCTCTTCCCCGCGTGCTGGAGGAGCTGCGGGAGCAGCACCGTCAGATCGCCGTGGTGGTCGATGAGTACGGCGGGTTCGCCGGCGTGATCACCTTCGAAGACGTGGCTGAAGAGGTCGTGGGCGAGATCTGGGACGAGGACGACGAAGAGGAGACCGAGCCCACCACACGCGTTGACGGCGCCTGGCAGCTCGCGGCTCGGATGCGCATCGACGAGGTCGAGACCATCACCGACATCGCCCTTCCAGAGGGTGAGGACTACGACACCTTGTCCGGGCTGGTCATGCACCAGCTCGGCCGGATGGCCAGCGAGGGTGACCGCGTGACGGTGACCTGGCCCTCTCGCAGCGATGAGGGCGACCCGCAGGAGGTCAGCGTCGACATCGAGGTCATCAGCATTGCGCGCTTCGTGCCCGACGCCGTGGCGGTGTACCCGGAGCGGATCACCGACCTCGATCCCGATGCCACGCCGGCGGAGCCTACCGAAGACGCCACCGATCCAGATCGGTCGCGCTCCCATGCCGCTCCGGCCGAAGGGAGGAAGCGATGAACACCGCCACCGCCCTGTTCGTCTCCGTCCTGCTCCTGGTGTTGAACGGATTCTTCGTGGCCACGGAGTTCGCCGTGGTCGCCTCCAAACGGCACCGGCTCGAGGAGGCTGCCGAGAGCGGCAGCCGGGCGGCCCGAGCCGCGGTGCACGCTCACCGCGAGATGTCGCTCATGCTGGCCGGGGCTCAGCTCGGCATCACGCTGTGCACCCTGGGCCTTGGGGCCCTGTCTGAGCCGGCCATCGCGCACCTGCTCGAGCCGCTCTTCCACAGCGTCGGCATACCCGACGGCCTGACCCACGTCATCGCCGTGGTGATCGCCGTGTCGATCGTGGTCTTCCTGCACATGGTCGTCGGTGAGATGGCCCCCAAGTCCTGGGCCATCTCCCATCCGGAGACGTCAGCACTCCTCTTAGCCCTACCCTTCCGGGCCTTCACCTGGGTGGTTCGCCCTGCCCTGTTCGTCCTCAACGGCATGGCCAACGTCCTGCTAAGGCTGGTCAAGGTGGAGCCGATCGACACGGTGGAGTCGGCGACACACGGCCCGGCCGACCTTCAGTTGCTGCTCTCGCAGTCCCACGAGCATGGCGTGCTGCCCGACGCCGACCATCAGATGCTGACCGGTGCCCTCCGTCTGGAGTCCGAGACCGTCGCGTCGGTGATGTTCGGTCTCGACGACGCGGTGACCGTCTCACACCGCGGGACGTCCCGGGACGTGGAGATCGCCTGCCACACCAGTGGCCATTCTCGGCTGTTCGTGCGCAACGACGACCAGCATGTGATCGGACTGGTGCACGTCCGCGACGCGATGCGGTCCACGTCGCGTGGTCACGACCAGACACCGGTGACCGACTTCCTCCAGGAGCCGACCTGGTTGGCCCACGACCTACCGCTTATCGATGCGGTCACCGAGATGCGCCGGGAGCGCTCACAGCTGGCCCTGGTCCGGGACGACGAGCGGCACCTGGCCGGACTGGCCTCGCTAGAAGACATCCTTGAGCAGATCCTCGGTGAGTTCGACGACGAGACGGACACCGCAGAAAACTGAGTTCCCGTCCGCCCTCGCTGTGCTCACCACGTGGTAAACACAGCAAACCCCCACCCGGTTCCCGGATGGGGGTTTGCTGATGGTCAACCGGTCAACCGGTCAGCCGACGCGGCCGTAGCCGCTGACGCCACCGAAGACGGAGCGCAGCTGGCTGGGGATGCCGGGCTTGCCCGAGTCGTACATCATGCCGTTACCGGCGTAGATGCCCACGTGGTAGGCCGGCGAGCCGAAGAACACGAGGTCCCCGGGCTGCGGGTTGCTGACACGGGTGGTGGCCTGACGCTGACCTTCCGCGGTGCGCGGGAGGCTGACGCCAACCTGGCGGTAGACGTACGAGGTGTAGCCGGAGCAGTCGAAGCCGGCCGGCGTGGTGCCGCCGTAGCGGTACATGATTCCGGAGTACTGGGCGGCGACGCCGAGCACCCCGCCGGTGGCGGCCTTGGGTGCGGGGGCAGCCTCGGGCTCCGGTGCGGGCTCGGGGGCCGCTTCACGCTCTTCGGTGCGGCTGGAGGCCGTGGACTCACGCGAGGAGGTGGAGGTGGACTGGGACTCGCTCGAGCCACTGCTCTGAGTGGACTCGGTCGAGCCGTTCGTGGAAGCGGTCGACTCCACGGCTTCGGGCGCGGCGGTTTCGCTGACCGAGGTGTCCGCCGCGACGGCTTCGGTGGCGGCTTCCTCAGGCGCGGGCTCGACCACGGGCTCGGGAGCCGGGGGCTCGACTCCCACGAATCCAGCGGTGCCGAAGGTGGCTTCCTTGACCACCGGGGTGGCCTTGGGGGCGACCGCGGCGACCGCGGGGCGGTCAGAAGGAGCGACCACAGGGGGCAGCTCGACGGCCATCAGGTCCACGACGGACTCTGTCCCGGTCGAGTTGTCCTGGGCGACAGAAGCGAGGTCGCCAACCGTCGTCCGGGGGCTGGCGCTCGCCGGAACGGCGGCGGCAGCAAGCAGGCCACCAGACGTGGCGGCAACGGCGGTGAACTTCGCGGTGCGAGTCATGGCCGTGCTCGTCAGGCTGATCCTGCTGGGCGCGCGGTGGCGTCCG
>JBASAN010000185.1:0-2520 GCA_049650625.1 Ornithinimicrobium sp. | reverse complement strand
GGCCCATCCGGATGGGTTGGTCGGCGCCGATAGAGGCACTCACGCCGAGGTCTCCGCGCCCGCCGAGACCACCGTGTTGACGGCCTCCACGATGCGCTCGAGGTCCTCGTCGCTCAGGGAGGGATGGACCGGCAACGAGATGACCTCGTCGGCGGCCCGGCGGGTCTGGACCAGCTCGCGTTCGGGAGCGAACCGCGCCAGTGAGACCAGCTCGTGGTTGGGGATCGGGTAGTACACACCCGATCCGACCTGGTGCTCCTCACGCAACGTCAGCATCACCTGGTCGCGATCGGGGCCGGATGCTCCCGGGATGCGGATCGTGTACTGGTGGTAGACGTGGGTGCAGTCCTCACGAACGGTGGGGGTGGTCACACCCCGCAGGTGCTCGTTCAGGAAGGCTGCGTTCGACTGGCGCTGGGCGGTCCACCCGTCGATCTTGGTCAGCTGCACCCGCCCGATGGCGGCGTGCAGGTCGGTCATCCGGTTGTTCAGACCGACGATCTCGTTGGCGTACTGCTTCTCCATACCCTGGTTGCGCAACAGCCGGACGCCACGGGCGATCTCGGCGTCGGCGCAGGAGACCATGCCGCCTTCGCCCGAGGTCATGTTCTTCGTCGGGTAGAGGCTGAACATGCCGAAGGTGCCGAAGGAACCCACCGGTCCCCCGTGGTACGTCGCGCCATGAGCCTGGGCGGCGTCCTCGAAGATCTGCACCCCCGCCTGCTGGGCGATCGCGGCCAGACCGTCCAGGTCGGCCGGGTGACCGTAGAGGTGGACCGGCATGATCGCGGCCGTCCGGTCGGTCATCACGTGCGCGACCGAAGCAGGGTCCAGGGTGAAGGTGTCGGGTTCGATGTCGGCGAACACGGGAGTCGCCCCGGTCAGCGCCACCGAGTTGGCCGTCGCAGCGAAGGTGAACGAGGGCACGATGACCTCGTCACCGTGACCGATTCCGGCGGCGATCAACCCCAGGTGCAGACCGGAGGTGCCGGAGTTCACCGCCACACACGTCCGGCCACCGACCAGGCGGTCGGCGAACTCCACCTCGAACGCGGCGACCTCAGGGCCTTGGGCAATCATTCCGGAGCGCAGGACGGCGTCCACGGCGGCCCGTTCGTCGTCGCCGATCAGGGGCTTGGCGGGGGGGATCATGGCTCGTTCACTCACGTTGGTCGACTCCCTGTTGTGTGGACGATGGTGATGAGTCGCTGGACTCCTCGACGATGTGCAGCACGTCATTCTCAGCGCGATCCCGCGCCCCGCTCGCCGGACAGGTCCACTGCTGGTCCCCGCTGGGCTGCAACCGCACCCCGGCGCGGCCTACCCATCCGATCTGGCGCGCTGGCACGCCAACGACCAGCGCGTACGCCGGCACGTCCTGGGTGACGACCGCGCCAGCTCCCACGGTGGCCCAGGCTCCGACCCTCACCGGCGCCACACAGACTGCCCGTGCACCGATCGAGGCACCGCGCTCGATGGTGACTCCGACCGCTGCCCAGTCGTCGGCGCTCTTGGCGGTGCCATCGGCGTTGATCGCCCGAGGGAACTCGTCGTTCGTCAGCACCGCGGCGGGGCCGATGAAGACGCCGTCGGCCAGCTGGGCCGGCTCGTAGACGAGGGCGTAGTTCTGCACCTTGCAGTGGTCCCCCATCTGGACGCCAGTGCCGATATAGGCCCCCCGTCCCACCACGCACCCCTGGCCCAGCACGGCATCCTCACGGACCTGAGCCAGGTGCCAGACCGAGCTGCCGTCCCCGATCGTCGCACTGGCAGCGACATCGGCGCTATCGATGATGCGTGCCGTCGACATGGGCCGGCGCTCCTTTGGTCGTGGTCCGAGTGCTGCCGTGGTCGGTGGTGCTCGCTGCAGATACCTACCCGGGGCCGTGCAGTGAGTGAGAATGCACGCATGACTGTATCGCCCGTGGCCTCGGACGCCGTGTTGGTGATACCCCTCTACAACGAAGCCTCGATCATCGGTGAGGTGTTGGCCGAGGCAATGCAGGCCTTCTCGAGCGTGATCTGTGTCGACGATGCCTCCACCGACGGGTCAGCCGAGCAGGCCGAACGCGCTGGAGCCGTGGTGGTACGGCACCCGTTCAACCTCGGCCAGGGCGCGGCACTGCAGACCGGGGTGGAGTTCGCGCTCCGCGCCGGCGACGCGGCATACCTCGTCACCTTCGACGCCGATGGGCAACATCGGGTCGTCGACGCCGTCGCCATGGTCGAGCATGCCCGCCAACGAGACCTGGCCATCGTCTTCGGCTCGCGGTTCATGGACAAGCGCACCAAGCCCGGCATGCTGCGCAAGATCGTGCTCAAGACCGCTGTGTGGATCACGAACCAGCAGACCGGCATGCGGCTCTCTGACGCCCACAACGGCCTGCGCGTGATCCGACGCGATGCGGCGGCCGGGTTGGATCTGCGGCAGAACCGGATGGCGCACGCCACCGAGATCGTGCTGCAGCTGGGTCGCACCAAGCTGCCCTGGGGTGAGTACCCGGTGCACGTGCTGTACAC
>JBASAN010000184.1:0-1869 GCA_049650625.1 Ornithinimicrobium sp. | reverse complement strand
CGTCCCGATCCGAGCAGCTGCTCACGATCGTCGACGACCTCGATCGTCGCGGAGAGCTTGTGGGGATCGACCCCGATGATCACGTGCTCTGAGTGCTGTTCCATGTGCTGCTCCCGCCTGCGCTGGTTCCCGATGTGGACGGCGAGGTGGGCATTGCTACTACGAGCAGGGCAGTCCCTTCTTGAGCCACGCCTCGTCACGGTGACCGGCGGGCTGCAGACCGATAGTGAGCCACACCGGAACAGCCGGTGGGCAGCCGCATAGAGAGCTGCCCGCCGATCACCTGGACCGAGTCTGGCCAGACGCCGGTCCTAACGGAATCGACTAGTAGCCGCATCTGGGCGCGTTCAGGCGCGCGACACTGCCCCGGCGTCCTGTGTCACTCCTCGTGTGGGCTGCTCGAGGCCGCGGGGATAGGCCATCGCGGCGGCGGTGTAACGGTCCCCCACGGCCCAGAGACCAAGCCGGGCCTCGCATCCGCCTCGTTGCCGAATGACAACTTGCCATCACGAAAACGCGCACGACTGAATGCGACCTTGCCAGCGACGAAAGACGCCTTATTGAAAGTCACACTTCCTTCTGTGAACTGCGCTGCGGAAAAGAACACACCTGCGCCGGAGAAAGACGCGCCGTCAAAAAAAACCCGACTCCCTTCAAACCTCGCGCCCACGAAGGAGACCCGCCCGCCCATGAATCGCGCTCGGTTAAACGACACCACTCCGCCTCTAAGTTGAGCGCCGTCGAACACGATTTTTCCATCAAAGATGGAGCGTTCAAACGAGAAGCGACCGCCCAAGAACCTCGCGTCCGTAAATGAGACGAGCCCTGTGAGGGCCGCTCCGTCAAGATCGTAATCTCCGCGGAAAGTGGCGCCGGTAAAATCAAGGTCCATGCCAATCCATGCACCGTTGCCATTGACTTTCAAGCGCTTTCGGAGTATTCGGACAATTGACTGGCGCACCTGTTCGTCCCACGAAGGGGCAAGACTAGGCCGAGAGTCTGGACCGATGTCGATCTCCGCAGGTGGTCCCCCTCGCTCCGCCAGAGGCTCATCCGTCCGGAGGTATGCGCACAGTACGTCTACGCACGTCTGAGCCTCCCGCCGACCATTGCCGGCGTGATTGTCGTCGTCGGTTTGATGCGCGTTGGGAAATTGCTGCGTTTCAGCGAGCCACTCGTCAGCCAGCCCGGCCAAGCTGTAAACTCCTGCAATTCGAACCGCAACGGAGTCATTCGCAAGCTGCTGCGCGCTCGCTGCGAAGCGGTCGCGCCTTGCAGACAGGACTCGCAGATTGTAATCTCGGCGATCTTGATCGCGCGAAGCGTAATCGCGAGCGACTTGGCCTTCATGCTTTTTTTGCTCCAACGTGTATTGATTCGAGGCCAAGCGATGTTGCTCTTCTACAATAAGCTGCCGCCGATAGGCGACCGCCGCCGCGACGCCAACGCCGCTCGCTCCTACCGCGGTCACGCCAGCACGAACAATCTCGAAAGCTCGGTCTTGGACCTTTAGATTGTCCCACGGCCACAACTCGAGCACGAGCAAGCTTGCGAACGTGTGCACAGACAGCGCAAGAACCAGAACCGTGGTCCCGGCTACGATCATGACCAGTCGGCGCGTACTGCTGGAATCGTGTTTCACCGTTAGCGGGTGGCTGCTTGCTGGTTCTTCGGGTGGGAGCGGGTCGATGGTCACAGTAGGAGTATGGCGAAGTCGCCACCGGGCGCGTCCCAGGGCCCCGGCTCTTTGCCAGTGGCCTGATGTCTGCCCCACCGGGCCGTCCCTGCAAACGCGTGCCGGCCGTCGTTGAGTATCGGCGCACAAACTCCTCGGCCCCGATAGCCAGCCAGTTCCTAGAGCTGCGGGTG
>JBASAN010000183.1:0-1845 GCA_049650625.1 Ornithinimicrobium sp. | reverse complement strand
ATGTAGGGGAGCTCGGCGCCGAACGCCGAACTCCCCGTTGGACGTCCTACTCCGCGGGAGTGAGGGTCATGCTGATCGAGTTGATGCAGTACCGCTGGTCGGTCGGGGTGTCGTAGCCCTCGCCCTCGAACACGTGGCCCAGGTGGGAGCCGCAGTTGGCGCAACGCACCTCGGTGCGGGTGCGACCGAAGGAACGGTCCTTCACGTACTCGACACGGTCTTCAGCCAGGGGACCGTAGAACGAGGGCCACCCGCAGTGGCTCTCGAACTTCGTCTCACTACGGAACAGCTCATAGCCGCAGGCGCGACAGCTGTAGACCCCGTCGGTCTTGGTGTCGGTGTACTCGCCGACAAACGGACGCTCGGTGCCCGCCTTGCGGAGCACGTCGTACTCCTCCGAGCTCAACTGGTCCCGCCATTCCTGGTCGGACTTGGTGACGGCATAGTCATCGCGGTTCTTATCCCTCATATGTCCTGCAACACTCCTACGCAGGCGCATCTTCCCGGTAGCGTGCACAGCATGGCGAAGCCCATCATGCTGACGGTGCCCGGGCTCGGCGGTGGCGAGCGCACGGTGCGGCTCAGCAGTCCCGACCGTGTTATCTGGCCCGCCAGTGACGGCGGTGAGGCGGTCACCAAGGCGGATCTCGCGGCATACGTCCAGGCGGTGGGGCCGGCCCTGCTCCGCTCGGTCCAGGACCGACCGGTCACCCTGCAGCGGTTCCCCACCGGCATCACGGGTGAGGAGTTCTACTCCAAGAACCCGCCCAAAGGCGCGCCGTCGTGGGTGCGCACCACGACCTGCACCTACCCTTCCGGTCGACAGCACGAGCAACTGGTGATCGACGAGGTAGCCACGGCGTTGTGGGCCGTGCAGATGAATACGATCACGTTCCACCCCTGGCCCGTGCGCACGGCGGACAACGACAACCCCGACGAGATCCGGATCGATCTCGACCCCCAGCCGGGTCGCACCTTCGGCGACATCGTCGAGGTGGCGCTGGCCCTGCGTGAGGTCATGCGCGGTCTCGGGCTGACGCCCTTCGTGAAGGCCACCGGCAACCGCGGGGTCCACGTGCACGCGGCGATCCGGCCCGAAAGGGAGTTCCTCGAGGTGCGCCATGCGGTCATCGGGATCGCGCGGGAGCTGGAGCGGGGTATGCCGGAGCTGGTCACGACCGCATGGTGGAAGGAGGAGCGCGGGGACAAGATCTTCGTCGACTTCAACCAAGCGTGCCGCGACCGCACGCTCGCGGCCGCCTACAGTCCCCGACCGCTGTCTGGCGCACCGGTGTCCACGCCGGTGGACTGGGCCGAGCTGTCTGGCTTGGACCCCACGCAGTTCACCGTCCACTCGGTGCCGCAACGACTGGCCGAAGGCGGCGATCCGTGGGCCGAGCTGCACGCTGACCCGGCCGACCTCACCCCGGCCCTCGACCTGTGGGAGGCCGACGTCGAGCGCGGAGTGGAAGAGATGCCCTTCCCACCGGAGTATCAGAAGATGCCGGGGGAGCCGCGCCGCGTGCAGCCCAGTCGCAAGCGCGCGCACGGGTAAGGGTGCTCAGCACTCCGTGACGTTGACGGCCAGGCCCCCGGTCGAGGTCTCCTTGTACTTCTCGGACATGTCGGCGCCGGTGGTGCGCAGGGTGGTGACCGCCTGATCCAGACTCACGCGGTGTGAGCCGTCCCCACGCATCGCCAGGCGGGCCGCCGTCACCGCTTTGACGGCGCCGACGGCGTTGCGCTCGATGCAGGGGATCTGCACCAGGCCGCCGATCGGGTCGCAGGTCAGGCCGAGGATGTGCTCCAGACCGATCTCCGCGGCGTTCTCGACCTGCTCAGGAG
>JBASAN010000182.1:0-1567 GCA_049650625.1 Ornithinimicrobium sp. | reverse complement strand
CAGGATCGCCTACGGCACGGTTGTGGGTCTTGGCCGACGAGATCGGTGTGAGCGTCGTCCAGGACATCGGTGGCCGAACGACCGTGTGGGCCAGAAGCACCGGTATGCGTCTGGACCTGGGCCGGCTGTGGAGCACCTCAGTGCGCGGACCCGCGGGGTCGGTCAAACGGCGTCTGGCACGAAAGCGACAGCGTCGACGCGATCAGTGATCACGCGGCGGAGGTAGGGGGCGGTAGAGCCAGGCAGCCGCCTGGTGGCGATCTGAGCGATAGGCGGCCGAGCTATCTTCGACGAGGTGTTCCACGGGGTGGTCACCATGGATCTGGTTCACGGAGATGCTCTCCGAAAACAGCGGTCGGGTGGCGCCGTCGACCACGGTCGGGGTGCGGGCGTCGATTAAAGGTCGGGGTGGACGTCGGGCGCGCTGCCGGGGGGCGGGGGCTCCCTGGGTGGCCAGCGCACCGATGAGGTCGGCCGCGGAACGCCCCCCGTCCACGGGTTCTAACGTTGCGCAGTGGTTCGTGAGTCGCTGGCGCACCTCTTCGTCCAGCAGTTCTGCGACCAAAGGCTCAAGCCCTTCTCCATCGGCAAGCAGAGCAGCACCACGGTTGAAGACCCCCGCGGCTCGCGCCGCTTGGTCGTCTGTGGCGTGATGGACACTAGGGATCAGAAGGGTGGGGATGCGCAAAGCCAGCAGTTCATGGACCGCGTTGTAGCCCGCAGCACCGACTGCTGCCTCGAAGGCATGAAGGTGCCGTGCCAGGGGGTAAACATCCTCCAGAAGCACGATCTGACCGGCAGCGGTCGATGATGCCGCCGATCCGACCTCATGTCGGGCGATAGTCTGCCGAGTCACCGCGACGACCCATTCGGGTCCCCGTAAGGCTACTTCTGCAAGGACGCGGCGTGCTACCTCCTCGACTGAACCGAGCGCCCCTGACCCGGGCGCAAGAAGGAGAGCTGGTCGGTCCGCCGGCAGACCCAGGGTTGCTTTAGCTTTCTCGCGGCTCTCAAGCCGGAGAACGTTGACCAAACTGACGGGTGCGACGTCGACGGCATCGCCGCGACCAGCCAAGGGCCCACGGTCCGCAGCGGACCCGAAGTCCCCAGGTTCAATGATGAGATCGAACTGCGAGCTGTGCCGAAGTCGTCTAGAGGCTTGTCCCGGTTGCCACATTCCTCGTCTCACCCACACAAACTTCACGCCAGGCAACAGGGAACGCGCCGCCATCAGTCCCTCGTACGGCATCACCCCATCGAAGACGACGGCGCTGGCTTGCGTCTCGGCAACGAGCGCCACCAGCCTGTCGCGCAGGTACGGGTGCCAGCGATACGAGCGATAGCGGCTACGCAGGGATCGACGCCATCCTCCGGGTGGCAACCATCCTGACTCTCGGCTCGGGCAGAACTCGTAGCGCAAGTTCCGTGACTGTGCCTCTGGGAGCTCGCCATTCCGGTCGGCAGCCACGATCCGAGGAAGGGCACCGGACAACGAGAACACCACGGATTCGAAGCGCACCGGACCACTCAGAGCAAGCGTCAACTGTCGCGAGAGATGACCCATGCC
>JBASAN010000181.1:0-3867 GCA_049650625.1 Ornithinimicrobium sp. | reverse complement strand
CGGCATACCTGGTGCTGTGCACCCAAGACATGGTCCGGCGGGCAGATCAACGCCGTGTCGCCCTCGCCGCCGAGCAAGCGCAGCGAGAGCAGCACCTCAGCACGGCGCGGGCCCGTGCTCGAGAGCTGGCTCACGAAGTGAAGGACCTGACCACGTCGGTGCATCGCGACGAGATCGCCCGAGCCGAGCAGCGGCTGCGGATCGAGGCCCTGCACACGCGAGCGGTCGAAGAGCTGGGGGTCGAGCCGCAGAGCCTGGTGCGCGAGTTCGGTCCGGATCAGCCGGTGCCACAGATCGACCCCACCACCGGGGCGCCAACCGGCACGGATGAGGACGCGGACGCACCGAAGCCTGCTGCAGTCCCGTTTCAGCGCGAGGAGCAGGAGAAACGCTTGCGCTCCGCGGAGCGCAAGCTGGCCTCCCTGGGCCGGGTCAACCCCTTGGCCCTGGAAGAGTTCGCCGCCTTGGAGGAGCGACATACCTATCTGGTGGGTCAGGTGGATGACCTGCGCCGCTCCAGTGCGGACCTGATGGCCATCGTCAAAGAAGTCGATGATCGTGTGGAGCAGGTGTTCGCGGAGGCGTTCCGCGACACCGCGGCCCAGTTCGAGGGCGTCTTCGAGCGACTTTTCCCCGGAGGGGAGGGGAGACTCTTCTTGACCGACCCGGACGACATGCTGACGACCGGTGTCGAGGTCGAGGCTCGGCCGCCCGGCAAACGCATCAAGCGCTTGTCGTTGCTCTCCGGTGGGGAACGATCGCTGACCGCCGTGGCGCTGCTGGTTGCGATCTTCAAAGCCCGCCCCAGCCCGTTCTACATCATGGACGAGGTCGAAGCGGCGCTCGACGACACCAACCTCGGCCGGTTGATCACGCTCTTCGAGGAGCTGCGCGACTCCAGCCAACTGATTGTGATTACCCACCAGAAGCGCACGATGGAGGTAGCCGATGCGCTGTACGGCGTGTCGATGCACGGTGACGGTGTCACGACGGTGATCTCGCAGCGACTGCGCGAGGTGGAAGCAGCCTCGGCTTGATCCCGCCGACCCTCGTGGAACACAAGCGACCGCCCCTCGGTTAGCAGCGGTATGACACTTTCCACTGAAACCCGTCGCGTCGAGTTCTTCTTCGATCCCGCCTGCCCCTTCTGTTGGCAGACGTCGAAATGGTTCCGGCAGGTCGCTCGGCAAGTCGAGATCCAGCCGGTATGGCGGTTCATCTCCCTCGCCATGCTGAACGATGAGATGAAGGACCTGGACGGCGCCAAGGGGCACGCCGTGGGACACAAGATGTTGCGTGTCGCCGCTGCCGCGAAGGCTGCGCATGGCGAAGAGGTGCTGGGCGCGCTGTACGAGGAGATGGGCAACCGTATGTGGGAGAGCGCGCCGACGCTGGATGCCCCCGTCGAAGGCGATGCCATCTGGGACGCGATGGGCCAGCACCACCAAGCCGTGTTCGCCGACCTGCCGGAGATCCTGTCGGCGGTCGGTCTGCCGGCCGACCTCCTGGATGCCGCTGAGGACACTGCCTTCGACGCCGAGCTGCAGGCGTCCACCGACGAGGCGATGGACCGCACGGGCGGCAACGTTGGCACCCCGATCCTGGCGTGGGGAGACGCGGGCGGGCCGGCCTTCTTCGGCCCGGTGATCTCCTCCACCCCCAGCGACGAGGACGCCGTCAAGCTGTGGGACGCGGTGAGCACCATGGCGACCTTCACAGGGTTCGCCGAGCTGAAGCGCTCCATGCGCGACCCCCTGGACAACGGTCTGATCAACGGTCTGACTCGCCCGTCGGCCTGAAGGCCTCGACGTGTGACCTCACTCACGCCACGGCGTGTCGCTCCCGACACGCCGTGGTATGAGTCGATGGGTGAGCCGAGGACGATGCATCCTTGGTCTTATGGTTGTTTTAGTTCTGGGCATGCTGGTATGCGTGGCCACCGGGGGAGTCGTGCTGGGGTATGTCGCACGCGAAGCGCGCCGGGACTCGCGTGAGTTCTGGACGCCGGAGGGCGAGCAGTTCATTGCGGACGCTCGTCGTCGTGGCGACGACCTGCTTCACCGGGGTGACCAGCTGCGCCACCGTGTCGGGGCTTCTGCCCCACGACGCAAAAGCTGATCCGCTCTTTCTGAACGACGGCCTGGGTCTGTGAGAATGGGCGCGCCATGAATGATCTTTGGGAATACCTTGTCGCAGCCACGGTCGTGGCTCTCCTCGCGCTGGCTGTCCTCGTTGCTCTGACTCGAGGTCGCCGTTCGCCCAGCACCACCCTGCCGCCGGGGGAGGGGTCGGCCGCGCCGACGGGCCAGGACGTCGAGCAACCGGAAGAGGTACCGGTAGCGGCGCAGCCCGGGGAGGACCTTGACAACATCGGCGGGGGAGTCGACGTCGTAGAAGACTCTGCGACGGACGTCGACTCCGTTGTGGAGCGCCCGGACTCGGCGCGGGGCCGGTTGGCTCGGCTGCGGGCCCGGCTGGCTCGGTCGAACTCCGCCATTGGCAACGCGCTCCTGGCCTTGCTGTCCCGGGGCGGACTGGACGAGCAGGCCTGGGAGGATGTCGAGGACACCCTGTTGCAGGCGGACCTCGGCGTCGAAGCGACCGAAGAGCTCGTGTCGGCGCTGCGCACGCGCGTCAAGGTCGAGGGGGAGAGTGACGCGGAAACCGTCCGCGGCTGGTTGCGTGCCGATCTTCTGGCGTTGGTCGACCCGTCGATGGATCGTCGGATCACGGGGTCACGAGTGGGGGACCGCCCCGCCGTCGTGCTGGTCGTCGGCGTGAACGGCACGGGGAAGACCACGACCGTCGGCAAGCTGGCTCGGGTGCTGGTGGCGGAGAACAAGGACGTGGTGCTGGGCGCAGCGGATACTTTCCGGGCCGCTGCGGCAGACCAGCTCCAGACCTGGGGTGAGCGGGTGGGGGTGCCCACCGTGCGATCCGACCGCGAGGGGGCAGACCCCGCCTCGGTCGCGTTCGACGCGGTGCGGTCGGCTGCGGAGTACGAAGCCGACGTCGTGCTCATCGACACCGCCGGGCGGCTGCACAACAAGGTGGGTCTGATGGACGAGCTGAGCAAGGTCAAGCGGGTCATCGAGAAGCAGAGCCCCATCGACGAGGTCTTGCTGGTGCTCGACGCCACCACCGGACAGAACGGTCTCCGTCAGGCCGAGGTGTTCGCCGAGGCCGTCAACGTCACCGGCGTGGTGCTCACCAAGCTCGACGGCACGGCCAAAGGGGGCATCGTCGTCAACGTGCAACGCAAGCTGGGGGTGCCCGTGAAGCTGGTCGGGCTGGGAGAAGGGCCGGACGATCTGGCGCCCTTCGACGCCGAGGCGTTCGTCGAGGCCATCGTCGGCTGAGCCAGCCGTTAGCCTGGGTCCGTGTTCAATAGCCTTTCTGACCGTCTGACGCTGACCTTCCGCAACCTCAAGCGGAAGGGGTCGCTGTCGGAGTCCGACGTCAACGCCACGGTGCGGGATATCCGAATGGCCCTGCTCGACGCCGACGTGGCCCTGCCAGTCGTCAAGCAGTTCACCGGCGCCATCCGCGAACGTGCCCTCGGCGCCGAGGTGTCGAAAGCCCTCAACCCCGCGCAGCAGGTCGTGAAGATCGTCAACGAGGAGCTGGTCAGCATCCTCGGCGGCGAGACCCGTCGCCTGAACCTCGCCAAGAACCCGCCCACGGTGATCATGCTTGCCGGTCTGCAGGGGTCGGGTAAGACCACGCTGGCCGGCAAGCTGGGGTACTGGCTGAAGGAACAGGGACACACCCCGATGCTGGTTGCCGCCGACTTGCAGCGACCCAACGCGGTGAACCAGCTGCAGATCGTGGGTGAGAGGGCCGGGTTGGCGGTGTTCGCCCCCGAGC
>JBASAN010000180.1:0-6811 GCA_049650625.1 Ornithinimicrobium sp. | reverse complement strand
CTGTTGACGTTCCAGGTAGCAATGCGCACCGCCCCACTGTAGGTGGAACGACGTGACGGCCAACGGCGATACCGTGACGGGTATGGGAACAGCATTGGTGACCGGCGCCTCCGCCGGGCTGGGTCGGGCTCTGGTCGTCGAGATCGCCGCCCGTGGTCATGACGTGGTCCTGGTGGCCAGAGACGCGGATCGTCTGGAGGTGCTCGCGGAAGAGGTGACCAAGCGGTATGGCGTCCACGCCGACGTGCTGGTGGCCGACCTCTCCGATCGGGCCCAGCTGCAGCAGGTAGCAGACCGGGTCGCCGACCGGGACCGACCGATCGACCTGCTCGTCAACAACGCCGGCTTCGGCATCAACCACGACTTCAGCACCGGTGACCTCGCGGTGGAGGAACGCGCGATGGACGTGATGATCCGGGCCGTCCTGGTGGCCAGCCATGCCGCAGCCGGGTCGATGCGGGAGCGCGGGCACGGAGCCATCCTCAACGTCTCCTCGGTGGCGTCCTTCACCGTGATGGGGACCTACTCGGCGATCAAGGCCTGGACGACGACCTTCTCCGAGGCCTTGGCGGTAGAGCTGGCAGGCACGGGCGTGACCGTGACCGCGCTGTGCCCCGGGTTCATCCATACCGAGTTCCACGACCGTGCTCAGATGCATATGCCCGACCTGCCCGAGCGGTTCTGGCTGGACGCCCACCGGGTGGCTCAGGACGCGCTCGATGACGTGTCGGCGGGCAAGGTCGTGTCGGTGCCTTCGGCGGAGTACAAGGCGCTGTCCACGGTGCTGCGCGGCCTGCCTCGGCCGGTCATGCGCAAGATGTCCCGGAGGATGGCGATGAGCCGCCGCTGAGCGGCAGAAGTCCGTAGGGTTGGACGGCCAGCATCGGTTGGTGAACTTTCTCGGACGGAGGGCGTAGACGATGGATGAGCTCAGGTGGGGTGTCGTGGGTCCCGGGCGGATCGCCCGCAGCGTGGCCGAGGACTTCGTGCATGTACCCGGATCGAGAATCGCGGCGGTGGCCTCGCGCTCGCTGGATCGCGCCTCCGAGTTCGCTCGAGACTTCGATGTCGAGCGTGCTCACGGCAGTTACCGGGCCATCATCGACGATCCCGGCGTGGACGTGCTCTACATCGCGACTCCGCACCCGCAGCACCTGACCATCGCGCTGGCCGGCATGGCGGCGGGTAAAGCGGTGTTGGTGGAGAAGAGCTTGACCGCCACGGAGCAGGGTGCGAGGCGGCTCGTGGACGCGGCGCGCGAGCATCAGGTCTTCGCCATGGAGGCCATGTGGACGCGCTTCCAGCCTGCCATCGTGGCTGCTCGCGAGGTCATTGCAGCGGGGGATATCGGGGAGGTGCGCGGGGTCCAGGCGGACCTGGGTGTCCAGCGTGACTTCGACCCGGACGACCGGTTGTTCAACAAGGATCTGGCCGGTGGCGCCATGCTCGACCTGGGGGTCTACGTGGTCTCGCTTGCCCAGCACTTCCTGGGTGCCCCCGACCGGATGGAACTCGTGGGCACCCTGGCCTCCACCGGTGTCGATCTCGACTCCTCGATGCTGTTGGGCTACGACGACGGCAGGGCGGCCAGCCTGATCTGCTCACTGCGTGGTCCCAGCCCTGGTGCAGCCCGGATCCTGGGCACCAGTGGATGGATCGACATACCCCCGAGGTTCCACCACCCGAAGTCCATCGTCGTGACCCGGGCCGGTCAGGACCCGGAGACCATCGACGCGCCTCCGCTCGGCGCCGGTTACAGCCACGAGTTGATCGAGGTCAGTGACTGCATTCGCGCTGGGTCCACGGAGTCGTCGATCATGCCGCTTTCCGATTCGCTGGTCGTGCAGGGTCTGTTGAACGAGGCGTGTGAGCGGCTCGGCGTCTATCACCGGGAAGACGAGAGTCTCGACCTCGGCTGAGCGGTGCCACGGGCTAGGCTCGGTCGCTGTGAGCACCCCACGCGACCAGTTGCTGTCGATCATCCGTGACCAAGCCATCGTGCGTGGCGAGGTGACGCTGTCCTCAGGCGCCACGGCGGACTACTACGTCGATCTGCGCCGGGTGACGTTGGACGGTGTCGCTGCGCCCCTGGTCGGTCAGGTGATGAACGACCTGGTCGACGACTTGGAGATTGACGCGGTCGGCGGCCTGACCATGGGGGCCGATCCCGTGGCTACGGCGATGCTTCACGCAGCCGCCGCTGAGGGGCGATCCCTCGACGCTTTCGTGGTGCGCAAGGCAGGCAAGGCACACGGTATGCAGCAGCAGATCGAAGGTCCCTCCATCCGAGGCCGGCGCGTGCTGGTGGTCGAGGACACCTCCACCACGGGCAGCTCACCGCTGACCGCGGTGGCGGCGTGCCGCGAAGCGGGGGCGGACGTGGTGGCGGTGGCAGTGATCGCCGATCGAAATAGCGGCGCAGACCGCGTTATCTCCGACCAGGGGCTGGACTACCGCGCCGCTTTCAGCTTGACCGACCTGGGCCTAGCCTGACTCAGCCGACCCGACCGTAACTGGTAACGCCGGAGAACATCCGGCGCTTCTGCACGGGAAGCCCACTACGCCCCGAGTCGTAGATGTAGCCATTGCCGGCGTAGATGGCGACGTGGTACGTACCCCAGAACACCAGGTCACCAACCTTGGGGGAGGAGACGCGTGTCGTAGCGGCCTTCTGCTGGGAGACCACCCGGGGGAGCACGACGCCGAGCCGCTTGAAGACGTACTGCGTGTAACCCGAGCAGTCGAAGCCGGCGGTCGTCGAGCCGCCGTAGCGATACATGATGCCGGTGTGCCTCCGGGCCTCGGCGATCACGGCGTCCCCGCTGGGCCTGGACCCCGACGTGGACCCGCGCAGGATGTTCGAGGAGATGTAGCGACCGCTGCTGATCCTGAGCCAACCGTTGCTGGTGAGGGTCCCGGTCACCCGGGTGTTCCGGCGCAGGCTGTCGACCACTTGGTAGCTGGTGCCGGCGCCGGAGCGCACGTTGCCACTGGAGGCGGTGACGTACCGGGTGACAGTGCCCGCGGAGGGGGAGGGGCTACGTCCGGAGTCGCGGCTGGAGCTGGACGGCGCCCGAGAACTCACAATGACCGACGAGATGTACTGGCCCGACCTGATGCGGATCCAGCCGTTGCTGCTCACGGTGCCCCTGACCCGGGTCCCTTTACGCAGCGTCGTCACCACGCGGTGCGAGGTGCTCGCGCCGGAGCGGACGTTGCCCACCGTTGCCGTGACGTACCGGGTCACGGTGGACCGGCTGCTGCCGCTCGAGGAGCTGCCACTGGAGGGAGCTCTCGAGCTCAGGATGACGGGGGAGATGTACTGGCCCGACCTGATCCGGATCCAGCCGTTGCTGCGCACCGTTCCGGTCACCTTGGTCCCGCGGGACAGGGACTTCACCACGCGATGAGATGTGCTTGCGCCGGAGCGGACGTTGCCCGAGGAGACATTCACGTAACGAGTGACGGTGCGGCTCGAGGATGCGCTCGACGAGGTGGAGCCGCTGACGACGGAGCCGGAGATGTAGCTGCCGTTGCTCATCTTGATCCAGCCGTTGCTGGACTTCGTCCCCCGGACCGTGGCACCACGGCGCATCTGCCCGGTGACCCGGTATCCCGTGCTCGGCCCCGAGCGCACGTTGGCTAGCGTTACGTTGACTTTGCCAGACACTCGCGAGGGGGCAAGCGGCAGGAAAGCCCCCGCCGGTGAAGCCGCGAGGCGACGTGTTGATGGCGCCTTGGTCGCCGGTGCAGCCGTAGCTGGTTGGGCCATAAAGGCGGTGGGCGCGCCCTGAGCCCGGACGGCCGGTGCAGCATGCGCCGGCACCGCAACCCCCAAGGGCAGCGAGGCCGCAGCCAGGAGAAGCGCTGATCGACGGACGACGGAGTGTCGGGTATGCCGTCCATCGGTGCGGCAGGCATGGGTGTACGCAGCGCTCATCTATCCATCCAGATCTCAGGGGAAAGGCGGCACGGGATATGAGGTCGAGTGAAACCGATTACACCGTCGCAAGCAACCCCACCGTGTCGCAGGTCAAGCGACACGGCCGTGATCTGACCTTCCAACAATGTGATTTACGTCACCAACCCAATGTGATTCAGCAGGTCAGAGGGACGTAAGTGTCGGATGTGGCATTTGTGGCTCTTGGTTCGTATACAGAGGCACTTTTTGGCGCTCTGGGGCGTCGCAGATGTCCGTGACACAGCGAGAACCCCGCCGAAACAGTGCTCGACGGGGTTCTCGTGGGGGGCGGTCTATCGACGCTTGCGGTCCCAGTGCGCGAAGCCGGCGGCGCGAGCAGCCTCCTCGCTGTTGAAGTACACCTCGGGCACGGAGCTCTCGTAGCTCGGTGACTCCGGGGTGTGGAACAACATGGATCCGGCGTTGCCCTTGATGTCGTAGCCCGAAGGCACGGAGCCGTCCTCGTCAGCGAAGACGGAACCGGGTCCGTACGGACTCTCTACGACCTCTGGCTCCGAGGTCTCACTGGCGGTGTCAGCGTCAACCGTCTCCTGGTCTTCGTCGTCGACCGAGATGGGCTCGTGCTCGATATCAGTCGAGCCGGCGTGGTGCGTGTCACCGCGTTCTTCGACGATCTGGTGTTCCCCAGGAGCCGCGTCTTGCTGCGTCTCCTGACGATCCGACGACGCCGTTTCGTGGTCGTCGTTGGTGGTGGGGAAGTCCTCTGCGTCGACCATGGCGATCTGCGGTTCGTCGCTGCCCAGCTCGTCGTGCTGCTGGTCGTCGTGGTGCTCAGTGGTCTCGTGGTCGTCGTCGTGCCGGTCGCCGTCGGTGAAGCCGTTGTAGTGCTGGTCGTCGTGCCGCTCAGCGGTCTCGTGGTCGTCGGTGACGACCGTTTCGTCCTGGTGGTGCTCTTCCGGCTCGACCTCATCGTGCTGATCTGCTGGCGCGGACTCGTGGTCGTCGCTGGTGGTGGCCGGGAAGTCGCCGGCGTCGACCATGGCGATCTGCGGTTCGTCGCTACCCAGCTCGTCGTGCTGGTGGTCGTCGTCGTGCCGCTCAGCGGTCTCGTGGTCGTCGGCGCTGACGGCATCAGGCTCGGAGTCCTGAGCGGAAGGATGCTCATCCACTGACCCGTGAAGATCGGTGGTGAATCCGGCGGATTCGGCGTCGGCGGGAACGTCGTCACCCTCGTGCTCCTGCTCGTGCTCAGCCGCATCTGCAGGCAGGTCGTAGGACGTGTCCTCACCGACCGGGCTGTACGTGTCGGCCTCGAGCGCCTGCTCGTGCTCCAGTTCGAGCATTTCGTCGTGAACGCCCGTGCCGGGGCTGGCCGCGCCAAGGTCGTGCGACTCGGCAGAGTCCTCACCGACCGGCTTCAGGGTCTCCTGCGGTGGGGCGTCGGCGTAGGTCGTCTCGGAGGCGAAGTCCTCGGTGGCGGGCTCGCCATACGACATCTGGTCGCGGTCACCGTTATGCACCTGCGAGACCGGCTCGGCCTGCTCGCCGTGATCGGTGGAGGTGTCGAGATCGTGCTGATCGAACGGGACCTCGTCAGACTCGGCGTGCTGATCAGCGGGAACGATCGGTTCCTCTTCGACGATCGGGACGTCAGTCCCGGTAGCCGTGTCCTGGCGAGCGCCTTCGGCGTCGGAGGCGTCGCTCTCGTCCCACATCTCGTCCTGCGAGACCTGGTCGTCGGTCACATCGCCGTACGCTGCAGTGGGCGGGCCGTCGTCGGTCCGAGCGTCAGCCTCTTGGTCGTAGAGCGCCGGCCCGGGGGCTACTCCGGCGTCGCCGGCTGCGACGTGCTCCCCTCCGGCGTCGTAGCTGGACACTCCCTCCTCGGATGCAGCGACGTGGGACGCGTCGTGCTCGTTCTCGGGGGACCGGTCCTGTCCGGCGGAGGGCTTGCGCATCAGCATCCAGATACCGACCGCGATCAGCACCACCAGCAGGATGATCAGCAACCATTGCGTTGTCGTCATGTTGCTATCCGTTCTTCATCGATCACGCGGCGTGGTGCCGCGAATGGAGGGAGCACTCTGTGCCCCTATGACTGCCACCGTAGTGCGACTTGGGTGAGGCGGCCATCGCGCCACGAGACGGGTGGGAGAATGTCCGATGGCCGCCATCGGGCGTGCAGGTCGTGACTCCAGTAGAGAAGGCATTCGAGGTCTGCAATGAGCGATGATCAGGCCCCGGACCTGGTGGGGGTGGGGCCCTGGGAGGGAGACTGGCCCGAGGACTCGGGGTCGGTACCCGGGCATCTGGACCCGGTGCTGTTGGCCGAGGGCGACCGGCGCAACGTGCTGGATCGATACCGCTACTGGACCCACGAGGCGATCGTGGCCGACCTGGACACGCGGCGTCATGCGGTGCATATCGCCGTCGAGAACTGGGGGCATGACTTCAACATCGGCTCGGTGATTCGCACGGCGAACGCCTTCAACGTCGCGGCGTTCCATATCGTCGGCAAACGCCGGTGGAACCGGCGGGGGGCGATGGTCACCGACCGGTATCAACACGAGCACCATCACCCGACGGTGGCGGACCTGGTCTCGTGGGCGGACGGCATACCGCTGATCGCGATGGAGAACGTCGCCGGCTCGGTGCCGTTGGAGACGGCAGCCCTCCCGCAGCGGTGTGTGCTGATGTTCGGCCAGGAAGGTCCAGGTTTGACGCCCGAGGCGTTGTCGGCAGCGGACCAGGTCCTGGCGATCTCACAGTTCGGCTCCACCCGCTCCATCAACGCCGGGGCGGCCGCCGCTATCGCAATGCACGCCTGGGTCCGCCAGCACGTGTATCACCAAGAGGTGCGCTGACCCGAGCTTCGGATGGAACCGAAGC
>JBASAN010000179.1:0-8305 GCA_049650625.1 Ornithinimicrobium sp. | reverse complement strand
TGAGGATCTTGCTGATCGGCATGAGCGTCACCCTAGTACGGCGGGTGCGCTGGCTGGGGGATCGTCAGTCTTCCGTCGAGCGGGAGCTGAGATCCTCCCGGCAGCGGGCCTCCAGGTCGTCCAACTCCTGCAGGGACTTGTCGATATCGGCCCGACGCCGGTGCAGGTCTGCGCGACGGTCACCGATCTGGGACAACAGATACTCGAGCTGTCCCACCTCGCCGGGCTGCTCGTCGTACATGTCGATGATCGTCCCGATCTCCTCCAGCGGGAACCCCAAGCGGCGCCCCCGCAGGATCAGCCCGAGCCGGGTCCGGTCGCGCCGAAGATACTGCCGCGTACTGCCGCCGGGGCCGACGCGCTCGGGCGAGAGCAGGCCGAGGTGCTCGTAGTGCCTCAGCGCGCGGTGTGTGACCTCGAAGTCGTCGGCCATCTCGGCGATCGTCCAGGGACCGGGGCTTGTCATGCCCCTCATTTTGCTTTACGTTTACGTCAACGTCAAGCAACCAGAGTGGGTATGCGGGAAGGTCGGGTCGACCATGTACGAACTGAGCGAAGATCACGAGGACTTCCGAGCGCTGGTGCGAGACTTCGCGGCCCAGGAGGTTGAGCCGCACGTCAGCGACTGGGACGCCCGCTCCCACTTCCCGACCGAGCTTGTCCCGGCCATGGGGGAGCTCGGTCTCTTCGGGCTCCACGCTCCCGAGGAGTTCGGGGGGGCGGGGCTCGCCGAGGGCGGCTTCACCTACCTCTGTGTGGCTATCGAGGAGCTCGGTCGCGTCGACCAGTCCATCGGCATCACCCTGTCCGCCGGGGTCGGACTCGGGATCAACCCCATTCTCACCTACGGCACCCAACAGCAGAAGGAGCAGTGGCTCCCGGATCTGATCGCGGGCCGAGCGCTCGCTGGGTTCGGGCTCACCGAACCGGAGGGGGGCTCGGATGCCGGGGCCAGCACCACCCGGGCAACCCTGGCCGAGGGGAGCTGGACGATCACCGGCTCCAAGGCCTTCATCACCAACTCGGGCACCGACATCACCTCCGTGGTGACGGTCACGGCCAAGACCGGAGAGAGCGCCGAAGGCAAGCCCGAGATCAGCGCTCTGTTGGTGCCCAGTGGCACCGACGGGTTCATCGTCGAGCCGCCCTACCGCAAGCTCGGCTGGCACATCAGCGACACGCACGGTCTGACTTTCGACGGGGCTCAGGTGCCGCAGAGCAACCTGCTCGGTGGGCGGGGCCAAGGCTTCAAGCAGTTCCTGAAAACGCTGGACGACGGCCGGATCGCGATCTCGGCGCTGGCGCTCGGATGTGCGCAGCGGATGCTGGAAGAAGCCACGGAGTACAGCAAGACCCGGATCGCTTTCGGCCGGCCCATCGGGTCCAACCAAGGGGTGTCGTTCCAGATCGCCGATCTCGCGGTGATGGTGGAGTCAGCGCGCCTGCTGACCTACAAAGCTGCCTGGCTCAAAGACGAATGTGAGGCTGGCCGCCGGAGCGTGCGAGACGTGAAACAGGCAGCGGCGATCGCCAAGCTGTACTCGACCGAAGCGGCCATGAGCGCCACCCGCATCGCCACCCAGGTCTTCGGTGGGAACGGGTTCATGGAGGAGTACCCGGTCGCGAGGTTCTACCGCGACGCGAAGATCCTGGAGATCGGTGAAGGCACCTCGGAGGTGCAGCGCATGCTGATCGCTCGAGGTCTGGGGCTGCCCGCGTGAGCCCGCGTCAGGACGAGGAGCCCATCGTGCCCGTCCCGCAGGTGGACCCCGGCGTGGCGGATCTGCGGAACCGACTGGAGGCGGCGGAGGCGGCCACGGCCCGTCCCGATGAGCGAGGTCGGGCCAAGCTCGTTGCGCAGCACAAGCTCTCCGTGCGGGACCGGATCGACCTGCTGCTGGACGAGGGCACCTTCGTCGAGGACGGACGCTACGCGAACGCCACCACGCCTGGGCTGCCGGCGGACGGGGTGGTGACGGGGCACGGAGAGGTTGCGGGTCGACCGGTGATCGTGGTCGCCAACGACCCCACCGTGAAGGCCGGTTCCTGGGGAGCTCGGACGGTCGAGAAGATGATCCGCGCGACCGAGAGCGCGCTGCGTGAGGAGCTGCCGCTGTTCTGGTTCGTGGACTCGGCCGGAGCTCGGATCACGGATCAGGTGCAGCTGTTTCCCGGTCGCCGAGGCGCGGGACGGATCTTCCACAACCAGGTGGCCCTGTCCGGCAAGGTCCCGCAGATCTGCTGCCTGTTCGGACCGTCTGCCGCCGGTGGCGCCTACATCCCCAGCTTTACCGATCTGATCATCATGGTCGAGGGCAACGCCTCGATGTATCTGGGCAGCCCCCGGATGGCCGAGATGGTGGTCGGGGAGCACGTCTCCTTGGAGGAGATGGGCGGCGCCCGGATGCACTGCACCATCTCGGGCGTCGGGGATGTGCTGGCCGGCGACGACACTGAAGCGATCGAGCTCGCCAAGCTCTACTTCTCCTACATGCCGGACACGTGGGACGCGCCCACCCCGCGGTACTCCGTGGACGAGCCCTCGTCGCCGCTGCACCGCGCCGTCATCCCCGAGGCGGAGTCCGTGCCCTTCGACGTGCACGAGGTCATCGACGGTTTGCTGGACGACGACAGCTTCTTCGAGGTCAAGGAGCTCTTCGCCCGGGAGCTCGTGATCGGCCTCGGCCGGATGGGCGGAGAGACCGTCGGCGTGGTGGCCAACAACTCAGCGGTCAAGGGGGGTGTGCTCTTCACCGACTCCGCCGACAAGGCGGCACGGTTCATCTGGCTCTGCGACGCCTACGGCATACCGCTGATCTATCTGGCCGATGTCCCGGGGTTCATGATCGGCTCCGAGGTCGAACGAGGGGGCATCATCCGGCACGGTGCCAAGATGGTCAGCGCGGTGGCGGAGGCGACCGTGCCCCAGTTCTGCGTCGTGCTCCGCAAGGCCTACGGGGCGGGACTGTACGCCATGGGCGGACCGGGGTTCGGGCCGGACGCGACGCTCGCGTTGCCCACCGCACGCATCGCGGTGATGGGTCCCGAGGCGGCCGTCAACGCGGTGTATGCGGGCAAGATCGCCGTCATAGAGGACTCCGAGGAGCGCGCGGCTTTCGTGGCCGCGAAGCGGGCGGAGTACCTCGCCGACGTGGACCTGGAGCGCTTGGCCGCAGACCTGGTGATCGACGGGGTGATCGAGGCCGAGGACCTGCGCGCCGAGCTCCTCAGTCGGCTGCGCTACGCGACCCGACGCGACCGGCACTTCTCCACCCGCCGACGCGGCATCCCTCCCGTCTAGTCGGGGCGCAGCTCGTGCCAGTCGATCCCGAACCGTGCCAGAAGGGTTCGGACCAACGGCAGGCTGACGCCGACCACTGCGTGGTAGTCGCCTTCGATGCGGGTGACGTAGGGGCCGCCTAACCCATCCACGGTGAACCCTCCGGCGACATGCAAGGGCTCCCCTGTCGCGATGTAGGCGTCGATCTCGGCGTCGCTGAGGTCGGCGAAATGGACGGTGGTCGAGGCCACGCCACCGACCTGCGCTGTCCCTTCCGTGTCGCGGGCGCGGCGGTCGATGAGCCAGTGACCGCTGTGCAGCACCCCGCTCGACCCCCGCATGGCCTGCCATCGTCGCCGGGCCTCCGGCTCGGTGTGCGGCTTGCCGTAGACCTCGCCGTCGAACTCCAACACCGAGTCACAGCCCAGTACCAGGTCGGGCGTAGCCGCACCCTGGAGCGTGTCGAAGACGTCGCGACACTTGGCCCGGGCCAACAGCAGAGCGACGTCCCGCGCAGGCAAGCGGTCGCGCTCGTGCTCGGCGTTGGCTACCACGGCGACTTCGTCCACAGCCGAGACCACCACGCGCGGATCGATTCCGGCGCGGCGCAGCGTGCCCAGCCGTCCGCTCGAGGCTGAGGCCAGCACGAGAGTGATCATGAATCAACGCTAGCGCCCTCTCGACATACTTCGAGCGTCGAAGTACCCCCCCGTCGATGGCCAGGGGGCCCGTTCTACCCTGGAACTGCCGTATGGGCGTCGTCGCTCTCTGAGCGTCGGCGCTGAACTCATCGCACTTCATCGAAGGAGAACACATGAGCACGCAGGACGAGCACGGAACTCCCGCCGCCAGCGAGGGCAAGGACGTCAGCTGGACCGACCTGGGTCAGGACCTTTGGGCCTACCTCACCGGGCGCGGTGCCGCCATCAACTACACCCTGGTTGATATGGCCGTCGAGGTCCCCCGCGACACCGGTCCCGAGGCGCCGCGCGCCACCTGGAAGGTCAACGGCACGCTGCGCATCACGACCAGTGATGACCAGTCCACAGGCTCCGACCCCCTGCGGGACTGACTGACGATGGCTCACCGCTTCAACATCGAGGCTGACCTTGCGTTCTCCATAGAGCGTCCCTCCGCTGACGAGGGACGGACGGAGCTAGTCTCCGGCACCGTCACCGGCAGCCGGCGCCATCTCGAGGTCCGCTGCGACGATGTCGGAGCGATGTCATCCGGTTCCTCGCTCCGCGAGGCACGGCTGATCGCAGCCGTACTCGCGGGGCAGGGGCTGAGTGTGACGCTCGCCGGCACGGATGGGCCCATCGTCACCATCGGTGACGTCAGGCCCGGTCTGGTTGCGAGACTGGCGACGCGGTCCAAGCACATCCGTATCGACGACCTGCGAGCCGCAGCCGGACTGCGCGGGTCGGTCGGAGCAGGGCGAGGATCCGGGCGAAGCTTGCTGCCCCCCACCACGCCCATGCCCCTGGCTCCGACGTTCCGCTGGTCGCGTCGACGGCCCACCACAACCCACGATCCCGACGGCGGCGGTCGGCCACGTCTGGTGATGGCCATGGGCGACGCCGCGACCGCGAACGACCCGCGACGCGTCTTCAACCTGCTCCGCAGCGGCACGACCATCGGCAGCGACGACGGCTGCGACCTGCGGCTCGCAGGCCTCGACGCCGTCCACGCTCACGTGCGCCGTGATGCCAACGACGAGTACATCCTCATGGCCCGGGGGAGCTCTCCGACCAAGGTGAACGGGGTGACGATCACGCAGGAGCAGGTGCTGCGCACCGGGTCGCGCATCCAGCTCGGGGAGTGGACGTTGACCTACACCCGCGAGGAGTATGCAGATCACGGGCGGCCGTACGGCGGGCGCGCTGGCGGGGAGTTCAGCCGCCAGAAGGACCAGCCGCCGCCGGCCTACAAGAAGTAGAGACAGACCCTCAGCCGGTCTCCCCATCGACGAAACACCAGCGCCACCCCTCGCCGGCTTCGAAGCTCTCCATCACCGGGTGGCCCGACTCCCGGAAGTGCCGGGAGGCGTGCCGGCCTACCGAGGAGTCGCAGCACCCGACGTAGCCGCACGACATGCACTTGCGCAGATGTACCGACGCGATGCCTTCTTCGACACACCGTTCGCAGACCGATGAGGTTGCCTCGATATCGTCCGGGGCATCGCGCAGGTGCTTGCAGCCACCCTCCAACGACTCGGGGGCGCGCAACACGGTGCCGCGTTCCTCGTCCCGGCGGTCATCGTCCGACAGGTCCAACACCGACTCCTCGATGTCGAGCTGCTCGAGAAGGCGCCCCAGCAGGTCGTGCTCGGCCACGCCCTGGTCGCGTAGTCGGACGAGCTCGGCCCGCTCCGCGGCCATCATCGTCATCCGCATCCGCCGGTAGGCATCACCCGGTGTCTCGTCGTAGTCGTCGCCGCGCGGACCGACTCGCTCCCACATGCGGTTCGTGCGACGTTGCGCTTCCTGACGAAGCTGCTCGTCGAGCACCTCGGACTCCTCCTCATACTCGTTCAACGCGGCCAGTCCCGCGGAGACGGCGTGCTCGGTCAGCACTGCCTGCTGCAACGCGTCCTCTCGAGCGTCCGGCCCCTCGACACGAAGGTAGCGGGCCAACAACGGCAGGGTCAGTCCCTGCAGGCCGAGAGTTCCGATCGCGACCACCAGCGCGATGAAGATGATGGTTTGGCGGTTGTCCGCCTCCACGGGGATCAGGAAGGCCGCCGCCAGGGTGACCACGCCGCGCATTCCCGCCCACGACACGAGAGCCAGCTCCGCAGGAGGCAGCCCCGGCTCGCTGGCGCGCCACGACAACAACCACCGCGAAGGGAACACCCACAACGGCCGCAGCACGATGACGACCAACAGGATGAGCACCGACGTCAGCAGCACCCGGCCCCAGGACATCGCGTCGTTCTGGGTGTTGGTGACGATGTCGTGCATCTGGAGACCGATCATCAAGAACACCGAGCTCTCCAGGATGAACTGGACACTGGCCCAGTTGGTGCGCTCGGACAGACGGGAGCGGGCGTTCTGCAGTGTCAGCGCACGGTGGCCGAGGATGAGCCCCGCGGTGACCACGGCCAGGACCCCGGAGGAGCCCAGCGCCTCCGCGGGCAGGAACGCCAGGAAGGGAATCGTGAAGGACATTGCCGTGTCCAGCTCTGGTCCCAGCGTGCGCATCCGCAGGAACGATGCGACCGAGGCCACGCCGACCCCGATGGTGACGCCGCCGACCACGGCCCAGACGAAGTTGAGCAGCACCGTCCAGGCGGTGACCTCCTCGGTCGCCGCTGCCACCAATCCGTGCCCGCTGCCCAAGCCTGCGATGGCCAGGCCGGTGCGCAGGGAGACCAGGGCCGTCGCGTCGTTCAGCAACGACTCACCCTCCAGGATCGTGACGATCCGACGCGGTAGGCCGATCTTGCGGGCGACGGCAGTGGCCGCGACTGCGTCCGGTGGCGCCACGATCGCCCCCAGAGCGAACGCCAGCCCGAAAGAGATCGGCAGCATCGCATGCGCCACCACGGCGACCCCCAGCGCGGTGAAAAGGATGAGGCCCACCGAGAGCGACAGGATGGCTGCTCGATGACGGGTGAAGTCCACCAGCGACGTGCGGATGGCAGCCGCGTAGAGCAACGGAGGCAACAGGCCGAAAAGGACCATGTCGGAGGTCAGTTCGATCTGCGGGATGAACGGCAGGTAGGAGCCGATCACTCCCACGACGATCAGCAAGGGAGGGGCGTTCCATCCTCGACGGTCGGCCAACCCGGCGACGAGCACAGCGATGCCCGCCACCAGGACCAACGTCAGCGCGATACTCATGCCTGGCTCAGCACCGCCTCGCGCAGGACGTCCAGACCGACCCCACCCAGGTTCAGAGCGCGCCGGTGGAACGCGGCCAGGTCGAAGGAGTCGCCCTCGCGTCGTCGTACCTCATCGCGCAGCTCCAACCACCGGCGTTCGCCGATCTTGTAGGACGGGGCCTGGCCCGGGTATCCCAGATACCGGTCGAGCTCGAACCGGACGACGTCCTGCTCCATGGTGACGTGGTTGTTCAGGTACGTCCACGCCTTGTCGTAGGTCCAGGCGCCACCACCGACCTCGGCCGGGGCCTCCAGCTCACAGTGCACTCCGATGTCGATGACGACGCGAGCCGCCCGCAAGGACTGTGCGTCGAGCAGCCCCATACGCATCCCCGGGTCGTCGAGGTAGCCCAGATCGGACATCAGCCACTCGGCGTACAGCGCCCAACCCTCACCGTTCCCGGAGCTCCAGCAGGCCAACCGGCGCCACCGGTTCAGGGTGTCTTGGCGCAGTGTGGTCTGTGCGATCTGCAGATGATGGCCCGGCACTCCCTCGTGGTAGACGGTCGTCAGCTCTCGCCACGTGGTGAAGGTGCTCACCCCGGCGGGCACCGACCACCACATGCGGCCCGGGCGGCTGAAGTCCTCGCTGGGCCCGGTGTAGTAGATGATCCCGGTCTGGCTGGGGGCGATCATGCACTCGATGGTGCGAATGGGCTCAGGGATGTCGAAGTGGGTGCCGGTCATGACGCTGACGGTCTCGTCGGCAATGTCCTGCATCCATGCTTTGAGGGCGGCTGTGCTCTCCAGGTGGTACTGAGGGTCAGCGTCCAGCACCGTGACGGCCCGCTCGATCGAAGCCCCTGGCTCGATCTGCTCGGCGACCTCGAGCATCATCGCGGTGATCCGGGCCACCTCCTCCTGTCCCCAGCGGTAGGTCTCCTCGAGATCGACCTCCGTGCCGAGGAAGGCTCGGAGCCGAAGCCGGTAGCGCTCCACGCCGGCGGCGTCGCTGTCCGGCGCTTGGGTCAACAGCTCGCCGGCCAGGACCTCGGCCAGCGTGCCGAACGCTGCGTTGGCCCGCCGCGCCGCGGCCTGGAGAGGGGCAGCGAGGTCCGGGGGAATGGTGTCGGCGTCGGCCAGCAAAGAGGTGTAGGTGCTGGAGGAGGCTTGCGCTTGCGCCTGGCACTGCACCAGCA
>JBASAN010000178.1:0-6432 GCA_049650625.1 Ornithinimicrobium sp. | reverse complement strand
AGATGTATAGCGGGCGCAGAGTCGACAGAGAGGGAGCCTTCGCGTTCGGGGTGATCCGCCGAGTCAGGAATCGGCTTTCTGGGCTTCAGACTCGACGACCTGGCGAAAGTTATCCAGCGGTTGGGCGCCCTGGAGGGGCACGGTGTTGATGATGAAGGTCGGGGTGGAGGTGATGCCGAGCTCCCGCGCCGTGTCGGTCTCCGTAGCGACGGCCTCCCGCAGTTCCGGGGATTCCAGATCCTGCTCGAACGTGTCCAGGTCGGGCACGCCCACCCCCTCGGCGAGTTCGACGAGTTTGTCCGTCGGCAAGGAGGGGTGGTCACCGTTGGCCGTGACGTCGAACAGCGCGTCGTGGTACTCCCAGTAAAGGCCCTGATTGCCGGCGGCGCGGGCGGCGATCGAGGCGGCCAGGGAGTCTTCGCCGAGGATCGCGATGTCGTGGTACTCGATGCGCAGGGTCCCGTCCTCGATCAGGTCGTCCAGGCCAGGTTTCGTCTCCTGCGCCCACTTCGCGCAGTAGGGACAGCGGTAGTCGGCATACTCGATCAGCACCACCGGGGCGTCGACGTCGCCGAGGGCCAGGGGGTCATTCTCGTCACGGCGCTGCAGATCGAGCAGGAAGGTCTCCTGCTCCGGACTGAGCGCCGCCGCGCTCTGCGCGGCTTCGTCGTCTTGGACACCGGCCGTGGTGTCACCCGCGGTGGGGCTGGAGGTGGCGACGGTGGCTGCCTCTTCGGAGGTGCTGCCTTGGGTGATCCAGGTGTAGACCAGGAACGCTGCTGCCACCGCGATCACGCTCGTGGCGATGGCCCATGCCGTGGAGGCGTTCGATCGTGGGGCACTCGAGGCCACTGAAGCATCGTCCGGCGGGCTGTCGGGCTGGGGGCTCTGGTCGTTCACCGGGTCAGCCTAGGGTGAGGCGGACTCGATCGGAGTGACGGTCAACGGTTGGTCGGGGCCGCAGGTGCGGTCCTGCGGGGGGTCGGGGTCGATGGTGGACCCGTTGACCAGGCTCACATCGTCGTACTGCGGGCGGCCGGAGACCAGGTTGCGGAACGAGAAGCGGGCCAGAGAGTCCAACGAGCAGTCGTCAGCAAAGCTGAGGATGTCGAAGGCGTAGGGCTGACCCTCGATCTCACCGCCGGTGTCGTCGTTCTCCTCGTCGGGGAAGATGAAGTGGTTGAACAAACCCCCACCGCTGAACGTACCCACCCCCACGTGTTGGCCGTCGAGGTCGGCTTGGTGCATGTGGCCGTTCAGGGTGAGCGCTCCGCCCTCGAGACGGCGGACGGCGTAGGGCTGATGGCTGACCACGATGTCGGAGGGGGCACGACCCGCGGTCGCCTCCTGGAACCGGTCGGCGATCTCGACCTGCGGGGTGCCGAAGTCCTCGCGTTCTTCGTTGAAGTAGCGCACGTCGTTGAAACCGGAGATGGTCACGCCGTTGATCGTCGCCTCGACGTACTCGCCCTCGTCGGGTTCCAGCACGATGACGTTGGGGATCTCGGCCATCCGGTCCAGGAACTTCTCGTCGCCGGCCGAGGCCGCGTCGTGGTTCCCGCGGACGTAGACGTAGGGCACGTCGAGGTCGGCGATCGAGGTGTAGATGTCAGCCAGCTGGCCTTCCTCGACCAACCCGAAGTTGATCAGGTCCCCGGTGTCGATGATCGCGGTGATCTCCTCGGTGTCGATGATCTGCTGGACCAGCGGATAGTAGTTGGCGCCGTGCACGTCCGAGATCAACAGGAACCGGGCGCCGATGTCCCGGGCGTCCTCTTGCGGCGCGAACTCGTTCTGCAGCGCGGTGGACAGCGCGAAGAGGTTCTGGATGTACGGGCCAGCGGCTTGGGCCTGGCCGGTGATGGCCGCCATCATGCCGCTGCCCTGCTGGACGGTCGCCAACAAGCTGGTCGCCCGGTATGCCGTCAGCGACCCCGGCCGGTAGGTCATGTAGGACGCGAGGCCGGGCGTGCCGACGGCGAGCGTCGAGGCGATCAGCCAGGCCAGTGCCAGCTTGGCCCACGACCGACGGCGCCGGCCCACGGCATACAGGCCCGCCACCAGAGCTGCCGTGATCAAGGCGCCGCCCAGGAACCGCCACGCCAACCCCGAGGCGGCCTGGCCGATCGCGTCGGCCAACTGGTCGGCGTCGGGTTGGAAGTCGTTGACGTTGAGACGGCTGCGGGTGAACAGGTCGGTGATCTCCTGACGGACCTGGACCTGCGCTTCGATCCCGGGTGCGGGCAGCGGTCCGTCGAACTCCACGTCGATGTCACCGAAGACGGTGGGCGTGTGCACCGTGGAGGTCTGACCGATGCCGGGCGTCAGCGAGACCTGCGCGCTGAAGTAGTCCGTCTGAGTGCTGACCGGCCAGATCCTCGTTGCCGCCAGGCCTCCCCAGGACGCCACGGCGGCCAGCAGCACCACCGCTAGCACCAACCGCGCGCTGTGCCAGAGGTAGCGCCGGTCGTGGGGGGTGGCCTCGCTCATCGTGCGTCATCCTAAGTCGGCCCACTGACCGATGTGCGCGCCGATGTGCATGGCGCTGCGCACGAGGGCGCGCACATCGGTCAGTGGGCGGGGGTTACGTTGGCGCTATACCCCGCCCGTTCCCCAGGGTGTTTCTTAGCCAGGGATTGTCACCACGGTCCAACCGCCGAGGTGGTCAGGGATCGATCAGCGAAGTCAAGGGAGTCCGTAATGCGCGTGTTGGTCGTCGAAGATGAGGCCCGGTTGGCCGAGACCGTGCGCCGCGGACTCGTCGCCGAAGGGTTCAACGTCGAGGTGGTGTCCAACGGTGAGGACGGACTCTGGGCGGCGAGCGAGACGAGTTTCGACGTCATCGTGCTGGACATCATGCTGCCGAAGCTGAACGGCTACAAGGTGATCGAGAAGCTCCGCGAGCGGGAGGTATGGACGCCTGTGCTGATGCTGACCGCCAAAGACGGTGACTACGACCAGACGGACGCCTTCGACCTGGGCGCCGACGACTACATGACCAAACCCTTCTCCTTCATCGTGCTGGTGGCCCGGCTGAGAGCGCTGATCCGACGTGGGGCGCCGGCGCGGCCGGTGGTCCTGACCGCCGGCGACCTGAGGTTGGACCCCGCGCGGCACACCGTGCACCGAGGTGAGACCCCGATCTCGCTGACCCCGCGGGAGTACGGGCTCCTGGAGCATCTGATGCATCACCGCGGCGATGTCGTGACCCGGACCGAGATCCTCGAGTCAGTGTGGGACTCAAACTACGAAGGCGACCCCAACGTGGTCGAGGTCTACGTCGGCTACCTCCGCCGCAAGATCGACAGCCCGTTCGACCGTCGGTCCATCGAGACGGTCCGCGGTATGGGGTATCGCCTCGCGGTGGACGGCGGCTGACCCACTCAGCGGCTCCGAACCCTCCGTCACCTCTGCTCGGAATCTTCCGTCAGGGGCAGGCTCAGCCGCACACAGGCGCCTCGACCCTCGCCCTTTCGGACGAACTGCGCATCCCCTCCGTGCGCGCGGGCGATCTGACGGGTGATCGCCAGGCCGAGGCCGGTGCCGCCGGTGCCCCGTTGACGACTGGAGTCCAACCGGACGAAGCGGTCGAAGATCCGCTCACGGTCCGCGTCCGGCACCCCCGGACCGTCGTCGATCACGTCCAGCTGGGCGTGGCCGTCGACGACATCGAGGCGGATCTCGACCCGCGACAACGCGTGTCGGGCCGCATTGTCGGTCAGGTTGCGCACCGCGCGGACGAGATGCTGCGCGTCCCCGGTGACGCGGACCGCCCGCACCTGCAGCTCCACCTCCTCGACGCCGGCCTGGGAGAGCCGGGCCTTCTCGGCGACCACGATGTCGTCCAGGTCCACATCGCCTACCCGCATCACCAGCCCGTTCTCGTCGGCTCGGGCCAGCAGGAGCAGGTCCGCAACCAACCGCTCCAGGCGCGCGGTCTCGGTCAGAATGGTCGCGGCGACGCTGTCGGGGTCCATGGCCTCCGGGTGGGACCGTGATAGCTCGGTGGTGGCTTTGATGGTCGCCAACGGGCTCCTCAGCTCGTGGGAGGCGTCGGCGACGAACGCGTGCTGCGCTGCCGCCGATGCCTGAAGGCGGCCCAACATCGAGTTCATGGTCTCGGCGAGTCGGGCGATCTCGTCGCCACTGTCCGGGACGGGGACCCGGGCGTCCTGGTCGGCCACCGACACCTGGGCCACCCGGGCGCGGATCCCCTCCACCGGCGCCAGCGCTCGGCCTACCAGCCGGTAGGACGTCACCGTCACCACGAGTAGCACCAACGGCACACCCACCGCGAGCAGGGTCAACAGCACCCCCGTGCTGCGCTCCACCGACTCCAGGGACTGTGCGGTCACGACCACGACCGGCCCGTCCGCAGCCTCGACCCCCGCGGCAACGACCACGAAGGGCTCGTCGTCCTCTCCGGGCACGCTCGCCACGGCGTCCTGCTCGGTCTGCCCTGGTGGGGGCCGGCGGTCGGTGATGGCCTCGGTGGCATACTCATCGTCGCTGGCCAGCAGGACCTGTCCTTCGACCCCCAGGACCTGCACGACCGCGGGCTCACCCGCCGTCGCGCTCAGGGCCGTCACGTCGACGGCCTCGACGCCACCCTCGGTGATCTGGTCGGCCAGGAGGGCGCTCTGTTGCTGGGCCACGGCGGCCAACCCGTTGGTGAGCTGTCGACCCTGGAGGAGGACCAGCGCGGCGGACGCCACGAGGAGAGCGACGGCGACGACCAACGCCGCCGAGACGGTGGTGCGCATCCGGATGCCACGCGGCCATTCGCGGGGTACCCAGCCCATCGGCCCTCCTGCTTCCCGCCAGCTGGTCCGGAGCCGGCCCGGAATCGCTCGGATCACGTCACCCCGCCGAACAGGGTGCCGACACCGAAGGTGATGGTCATCGCGAGTAGGCCCACGAGCACGTTGCGGGCTACCGCCGGCCCGGCCGGGGCGCCCCCCAGCCTCGCGCTGAGCAGTCCGGTGATGACCAGGGCCATCACCACGGACAGCACCGTGACCAGCAGTCTCGACGAGGGTGGTGGCAACAGGATGGCGGCCAGCGGCAGGACCGCCCCGGCGGTGAAGGCAACCATGGAGGACAGTGCCGCGTGGAAGGGGTTGGCGTGCTCGGTGGGGTCGATCCCGAGCTCGGCTTCGGCGTGTGCCGCCAGCGCGTCGTGGGCGGTGAGCTCCCGGGCGACCTGGTCGGCGAGCGTCAGGGAGAGGCCCTTGCGCACGTAGAGATCCCGGAGCTCGGCCAGCTCGTCCTCCGGCAGGTTGTCCAGCTCCCACTGTTCGAGCTTGATCGCGGCCTTCTCCGTGTCGGACTGGGTGCTGACCGAGACGTACTCACCGCCCGCCATCGACAGGGCGCCGGCGACCAGCCCAGCGAGGCCGGCGACCAGGATCGCGCCCCGGTCGTTGGTGGCCCCCGCCACGCCCACCACCAGCCCCGCGGTGGAGACGATGCCGTCGTTGGCCCCGAGGACCCCCGCGCGGAGCCAGTTCAGCTTGCTCGCCAGACCGGGGCGGTGCGCCTCCTGAGCGTGGGGTTCGTCAGGTGTCGTGTCTTGCTCAGAACTCATGTGGCCTCCGGGCTGGATCGCTACCTCTTCGGTTGGAGCGGACGAGAGCTCAGCTCAAGAGGTGACTCGAGGCGATGGTGCCCGACGCTGCTGCGTCCGACCACACGGCTTCGGCTCCACTGTGCCCGATCAGCACCACCATGACCAGCACTCCGAGGGCGGCGACGACCGAAAGGATGGTCAGGACGATGTTCACCGCGCGGTTCGGCTGCCGTCCTCCACGGAAGGTGTTGAACCAGTACCCGGCGGCGGCGAGGACCGCTAGCGGGATCACCCAGAAGAGAAGCTGGTCACCGAGCTCGGCGTGGCGTTCGACGAGCTCGCTTTCACCGACGATCTTCTCCAGACCCTCGCCCGTGGACGTGCTGAGCGGGGCCAGAGCCACGGCGGCCACCGACAGGGCCAGAGGTGCCCATCCGGCCCAGGCGCGGAACCGGGGCCACAGAGCTGCCAGGAGGACGGCGACCGCGGCGCTGGGCACGATCACCACGGTGGCGTGGACGATCAACGGGTGAAGGGGAAGGCCCAGGATGGTGTCCGGCATTCTGTGTTCCTTAGAGAGTCGTGATGATGTCCGAAAAGTAGCCCGGCCCACCTGTGGGATTGCTGAGGATCCTGCGGCCAGGGCCGGGCCCACCCGAGGGACCGGCTTAGAGAAGCAGCAGTTCGTAGGGGTTGCCCTGCTCCTGCAGAAGGCCGTCGACCTGGTCGGGGTCCACGGACGCGGCCGTGGCCCAGACGTCTGCCCACAGCAGGTCCGGACCGAGGACCGTGGCTGAGCCGTTGCTGCGGACCCAGGCGTGGCGGCGAGGGTCGAAGAAGTGGTCGCCCCGGATGGCGCTGCC
>JBASAN010000177.1:0-4937 GCA_049650625.1 Ornithinimicrobium sp. | reverse complement strand
GGCCATCACCGTGGCGGCACCGGCGGGCACACCACTGCGCCGACCCCGGGAGGAGGCGTCGTCGGTCGTGGCCCACGTGGCCGCCTCGCTGGGACGGTGCGCCGCGGGTCTGCGCGAGAAGGACGTCGAGGTCGTCGCCGCGGCGCTGGACGACGCCCGGGATCTGCAGCCCGAGCTCGAGGACCTGCGACAGATCTCCGCCGAGGGGTTGGCCGTGGCGCGGATGGCACCACTGCGCCGACGGCACCGGTCGGGGGTGGAAATCATCGATGGGCTGTTGTTCCCGCTGGATCTGGCCATCCGCAACGTGCGAGTGCTGATCCGCCGTGCCGAAGTCTGTCTGATCGACGCTGAGTCCGTCCCCGAGTCCTACATCGACCTCGTCGACGAACTTGCCATGGCCGCCCAGCACATCTCCGACGAGCTCGCTGAAGGGCGGGATGCCGTCGAAGCGCGAGAGGACCTCGTCAACCTGGCTCGCCGCTCGACGTGGTCGGTGCGCGGCGCAAGCTTGTCGGCCGAGGTGATGCGCGCCCAGGTACGCTCCACGGTCGTCGACCTGCTGCGCTTGACCGGCCTCCCCGTGCAGGAGGCTATCCGTCGGGTGCCGCCCACCCGCACCGACCTGGATCCCGGTCCCAAGACCCCCAAGGACTGAGTCCTCGTCGAGGTGCCGTCGCGGACGAGACCGGCGAGCTCTCTAGAGGTTGTCCGGTGCTGAGGAATGATGGGACACCAATGCGGCCAGTCGTGAGGCCTCGCGTTGGGCGAAAGCCCCGTCAGAGCGCTGGATAGCCATGACCGCGATCTGCTCCGTGTCATCCATCTCCAGCACAGCCCAGGGGGTCCCCCCGGAGTAGCCGACGTTGACGACGCTCGTCCACTCCACGTCGTGGCGACGCAGCAGGTTGATGACTCGCAGCCCGGTGGGAGTGGGGATGGCTCGCAGCGCGGCGAACCTCCAGATCAGGGCCCCCAGCGCTACCCCCAGGACGACGGTCATCACCCGGTCGGTCAGGCTCCACGCCATGCGACCGGTCGAGGGAGTCGTCACGGCCAGACCGGTGAAGACCAGCACGCAGGCCACGGCGCTGACCCGGGCAACCCAGGCTCCTCGGCGTGGGCGGAAGACGGCGTAGGCGGTCCCCCGGGGTGGCGGTGATCCGGACGTGGACACCGTCGACTCAGGCGGAGGGTGCGTGGCGGGTGGCCTGCGCGCGCAGGTCACGCACGGCGCTGTTCGGGTCGTCGTACTTGTACACGGCCGATCCCGCGACGAACACGTTGGCCCCGGACTGCGCGCAGAGACCGATGGTGTCCGCTGAGACGCCACCGTCGACCTGGATCCACACCTCGTGGTCCACTCGAGCGGCGGCCGTGGCCACCTCGGAGACCTTGGCCATCTGGTCGGCCATGAAGGACTGGCCTCCGAACCCCGGCTCCACCGTCATCACCAGGACCATGTCCACCTCGGCGAGCAGGTCGGCATACGGCGTGAACGAAGTGTCCGGCTTGATGGCGAACGCCGCACGAGCACCCGCCTTGCGGATCGCCCGAGCGGTGGCGACCGGGTCCTGGGCGGCCTCGATGTGAAACGTCACCGACGACGCTCCGGCCTCCGCGTAGTCGGGAGCCCACCGGTCCGGGTCATCGATCATCAGGTGCGCGTCCAACGGAATGGGACTCACCCCCGCGAGGGCCTTCACGACGGGAACACCGAGGGTGAGGTTCGGCACGAAATGTCCGTCCATCACGTCGACGTGCGCCCAGTCCGCGGCGTCGATCCGTCCGAGCTCACGCTCGAGGTTGGCGAAGTCGGCGGCCAGGATGCTGGGACTGATCTGCATAGACACAGTCGGAAGCGTAGTCCGCCTGCTCCGGGGCTGCCGCTCAGGTGCGGCGTAGCAGCGCCAGGAACATGCCGTCCGTGTCGTGCAGATGGGGCCACAGCTGAGCCCACGGTCCCGGCCCGAGGTCACGATAGGCCACGCCAGCGCGGTCGCGGACGAGCGGACGGACATCTTCCACGCTCGCATGCCCGAAGGACTTCATCACATCATCGACGACCAGCGTGGTCTCCGCGATGTGCGGCGAACATGTGGCGTAAACGACGACCCCACCTACCCGGGTGGCCTGCAACGCCGAGGTGAGCAGCTCTCGCTGAAGCGGGGCGAGCCCGGCCAGGTCGCTGGGTTGGCGTCGCCAACGCGCCTCGGGGCGCCGTCGAAGGGCACCGAGGCCCGTACAAGGCGCGTCAACCAGCACTCGATCGTAGGAGTCAGGCTGTTCCACGCCCAGGGACCGGCCGTCGCCCACGGAGACCTCGACCGTGGCGCCGGCAGTGACTGCCGCCCGCAGGGTGTGCCGCACCAGCTCCGCGCGGTGTTCGCTGACCTCGTTGGCCACCAGCGACGCACCGGCCTGCAACGCCAAGCCCGCCAGGAGACCTGCCTTGCCGCCCGGGCCTGCGCACAGGTCCAACCACCGGCCTGAGTTCTGCTCCACCGGGGCGTGGCCGAGCGCGAGAGCCACCAGTTGGGAGCCGGCATCCTGCACGGCGGAACGCCCATCCCGGATGCTGGCCACCGAGCCAGGGTCTCCCTGCGGCAGGGCCCAGGCCGTCGGGGCCTGCTCGGCAGGATCGGCGCCGGCCATGGCGAGGTCCTCCTCGGCCCCCAAGCCCGGACGGGCCGTCAGCATCAGGGCGCCGGGGCGGTTCTGTGCAGTGAGCACGGACGCGAGATCGGTGCTCAGCGTCTCGGGGGTGCTGACCTGATGGGCCAACAGCGCGGCGCGTAGCGCTCGCACGATCCACAGCGGATGGGAGAACTCACGCGCCAGTCGGTCGTTGGCGTCCCTCGCGGGCTCGGTGACGACTTGGACCCATGCCTCGCGGCTACGCTCGGTCACCCGACGCAGCACCGCATTCACGAAACCAGCAGCACCTTGGGACACCACCGACCGGGCCAACGCCACGCTGGCGTTGACGGCCGCATGATCCGGCACCCGCATGCCGAGGATCTGGTGGGCCCCCATCCGCAGGACGTCCAGCACGGCTACGTCGATGGTGTCCAGGTCCCGCTGGGCGGCCACAGCGATGATCGGGTCGTAGAGACCCTGCATCCGGATCGTGCCGTAGCAGAGCTCCGTCGCGAAGGCGGCATCGCGCCCCGACAGGCGGGCCTGACGCAGCTGGTCCGGGAGTTCGAGGTTCGCGTAGGCACCGTGGCGCACGGCGCGCATCGTCAGGTATGCGGTGTGGCGCGCCGGGTCACTGTGGCGGTCACGGTCGGCCGGCCGGGTGACCGAGCGGGGACGCTGCGCCATCAGCCGTGGATCCCGAGGAGGTCGCCGACCTGGAGGCGGGCACCTCGCGCCCAGGCAGCTGCTCCCATGGGCTTCTTGCCCGGGGGCTGCACCTCGCCCAACCGCACGACTCCCCCACCGGACCCGACCAGGACGTCGTGACGGCGGACGTGCACTTGACCCGGGGCCAGAGTGTCGATGTCCAGATCTTCCTTCACCACCGTCACCGGCCCGAGGTTGAGCCGCTCCCCGTGCAGGGTGGTGAACGCCCCCGGGGCAGGGGTGCAGCCACGGATCTGACGGTCGACGGCAAACGCCGGTCGGTCCCACCGGACCCGGGCGTCGTCCCGGGTGAGCTTAGGAGCGTGACTGATGCCGTCGCCGCTTTGCGGTTGTGGGTGAGCGGTGCCGGACTCCAGCGCGTCCAGGCTGCCCAGCAAGAGCTCTGCCCCCGCGTACGACAGTCTCGTCAACAACTGTCCCGATGTGTCGTCATCCCGAACTCGCTCGGTCAGCGTGCCGAGCAGCGCCCCCGTGTCCAGTCCCTCGTCCAGCACGAAGGAACTGGCCCCGGCGATCTCGTCCCCAGCCATGATGGCGCGCTGCACGGGGGCCGCCCCCCGCCAGGCGGGCAGCAACGAGAAGTGCAGGTTGACCCATCCGTGCTGCGGCACGCCGAGCAACGAAGGGGGGATCAGCGCGCCGTACGCTACGACCGGAGCGGCGCCCAAGCGCAGTTCAACCAGCCGATCACGTAAACCTCGATCTGAAGTAGAGGTCGGGGTCAACACCTCGACGCCGGATTGCTCGGCCAGACTCTTCACCGGGGATGGCTGCAGCACGCGCCGGCGCCCTGCTGGCGCGTCAGGACGCGTCAAGACGGCCACCACCTCATGGTGCGAGTCGAGGAGCGCCGACAGGGAGGGAAGTGCCGCCTCAGGGGTGCCGGCAAAGAGGACGCGCATGCCTCATACTCTCATCCGATCGGCCTGCTGGACTCCACCACTCGACGACGTTACCTCGGCGTCAGGCGATGTCTTCCTCGGCCGTTCCGGACATCGCGGCGTGGTACTGATCAGCGTCGATCTTCAGCTCCGCGACCTCCTCCCCCTGGGAGCGCAGCAGCTCGTGCCGAGCCTCTCGGCGGCTGCGCTGATCCGCCGGATCGGGCACCGGAGCGGCGGCGATCAGCCGCTGGGTGTAGTCCATCTGCGGGTTGTGCAGCACTTCGTCGCGGGGGCCCGCTTCGACGACCTTGCCGTTCTGTAGGACGACGACCTTGTGCGCCAGGAGATCGATGACCGACAGGTCGTGGCTGACGAAGAGGCAGGCGAACTTGTACTCGGCCTGAAGCTCGGAGAAGATCTTCAGCACTTTGGCTTGGACCGACACGTCCAGCGCAGACGTAGGCTCATCGGCCACCAGCAGCTCGGGGTCCAGCGTGAGGGCGCGAGCAACGCTGATGCGCTGTCGCTGCCCGCCCGACACCTCGTGCGGGTACCGGTTGTAGACCTCCCGTGGCAGGTGCACCGCGTCGATGAGCTCGTAGATCTTGTTCTGCTGGGACTGCCGGTCGCCCACCTTGTGCACGACGAGAGGCTCCCCGATGCACTCACCGATCGGCATCCGGG
>JBASAN010000176.1:0-11278 GCA_049650625.1 Ornithinimicrobium sp. | reverse complement strand
CACGTCGAGGACCGAGTTCATCCGGTGAGTCTAGGCCGACCGTTCGTGCCCAGTTCGAGGACTTCCAAGCCGGAGGCCAGCGCCCGACCACCGGCATGATCGGTCGCATCAACCTGACTCAGAGGCGACGGAATGACACATGTTCCGAAACGCTCGGGTCGGGTCGGGTCGGGTCGGGTCGCGGCAGCACGGATGATCCTCTGCCTCGTGGGTCCCAGCGCCCGCGGGTCTGAGCGGCACTCGGATGTCAGCGGGCGTGGCGAGGGACAGGAACCGTCCAGTGACGGCCTGGTCTCCGGCGTGAGCGATGGCTGCGATGTCACCGTCCGGGCAGATCAGGATGAGTGTGGGGCCGCGATGCGGTATGTCTTTGCCAGGCCAGGCCAGGCCAGGCCAGGCCGGGCCGGGCCAGGCCGGTGCTGTCGGCTATCGGCTTTTGGCGCCACTTGATCCGGCACAGATGGCGAGCGAGCAGGGTGAAGTGCGGGCCGCCGGGTGCATACCGGTCGAGGGTCGCGGCGTGTATCTCGCCAGCGCCCGGATGACGTCAAGAACCAACCGTACGGCGTCAAGGAACCATCAGGGCGGTCGGTTAGACCTGTGCTCTGGGTCTGAGATGGGCCCGTGAACGATGTCATCTACCTGCTGATCACGGTCGTGGCCTTTGCGCTGCTGGCGCTGTTGGTTGGCTTCCTCGACCATGAGTGAGTTCGCGCCGGCCCTGGGCCAGGTCGCCGTGCTCCTCGCCGTGCTGGCTCTGACGGTGCCCCTCCTCGGAGGCCACCTCGCTCGGCTCTACACCTCTGAGAAGCATCTGCGGGTCGAGCGGCTGACCTACCGTGTCCTGCGGGTCGACCCGGACGCCGACCAGCACTGGCGCACGTACGCGATCTCGGTGCTCGGCTTCTCGATGGTCGGTGTGCTGGGCCTCTACGCCTTCGGGCGTCTCCAGCAGCACCTACCGCTCTCACTGGGCTTCGACGCCCTGCCGGCCCACGGGGCGTGGAACACCGCCGTCTCGTTCGTCACCAACACGAACTGGCAGTGGTACTCCGGAGAGGCCGCGCTGGGCCACCTGATGCAGATGTCGGGTCTCACCGTGCAGAACTTCGTCAGTGCCAGCGTCGGCATGGCCGTCGCGGCCGCGTTCGCCCGCGGCCTGGCCCGCCGCGGTGGTGGCGGCCGGGTCGGCAACTTCTGGGCCGACCTCGTGCGCACGGTCGTCCGCGTCCTGCTGCCCATCGCCTTCATCGCCGCCTTGCTGCTCGTGGTGCTCGGCGTCGTCCAGAACCTCTCCGACACCCATGTGATCACCACCCTCACCGGCGGCAACCAAGGCATCACCGGCGGCCCGGTGGCCAGCCAGGAGGCCATCAAGGAGCTCGGCACCAACGGCGGAGGCTTCTACAACGCCAACTCCTCTCATCCCTTCGAGAACCCGAACGCCGTCTCCAACCTGCTCGAGATCTTCCTGATCCTGCTGATTCCCTTCGCGATGGCGTGGGCCTTCGGCATCATCGTCGGCGACCGTCGTCAGGGCCTGGCGATCCTCAGCGTGATGGCCCTGCTGCTGATGGTCTCGATCGGCTTCCTCACCTGGGCGGAGATGGCCGGCCCCGGAACCGCTCCCCAGCTTGCCGGTGGCGCGATGGAAGGCAAGGAGCAACGCTTCGGTACGGCTGCCTCCGCGCTCTTCGCCGCAGCCACGACCGGGACGTCGACCGGCGCGGTCAACTCGATGCACGACTCCCTGACCGCCCCCGGCGGGGGGGTGGCGGTGTTCAACATGATGCTCGGCGAGATCGCACCGGGCGGGGTCGGCTCCGGCCTCTACGGGATGCTCATGCTGGCTGTGGTCACGGTGTTCCTCTCCGGGTTGATGGTCGGGCGGACCCCGGAGTACCTCGGCAAGAAGATCGGCCAGCGCGAGATCGTCCTGGTCGCCGCCTACGTGCTCACCACGCCTGTGCTGGTGCTGGTGGGCAGCGCCCTGGCCCTGACGGTGCCTGACGGACTCGCCGGGTTGCAGGAGAGCGGTCCGCACGGCCTCTCCGAGGCGGTGTACGCCGTGACCTCGGCGTCGAACAACAACGGCTCGGCCTTCGCCGGGCTCGCCTCGGGGACGCCGTTCTGGGACACGCTGCTCGGCCTGTGCATGCTGCTGGGTCGCTTCATCCCGATCGTGCTGGTGCTCGGGCTCGCCGGGCGGTTCTCGGGCCAGACGCCCCGTCCGCCGGGCGCCGGCACGCTGCCGACCCACCGTCCCCTTTTCGTCGTCCTGCTCACGGGCGTGGCGCTGGTCGTGGTCGGACTGACCTTCGTGCCCGTGCTCGCCCTGGGCCCGATCGTGGAGTCCCTCTCATGATGAACCTCGACCTCGCCGGCGCCCTCCCGGGCGCGCTGCGCAAGCTCGACCCGCGCGAGCTGGTCGCCACCCCCGTGATGCTCGTCGTCGAGGTCGGCGCCGTGGCCACCACCGTCATGTCGGTCCTCGACCCGGGCACGCTCGCTTGGCTCGTCAGCTTCGGGCTGTGGCTGACCGTCCTCTTCGGCACCCTGGCCGAATCGGTGGCCGAGGGGCGCGGCAAGGCTCAGGCCGCCAGCCTGCGCGACCTGCAGACCGAGACGCCGGCTCGCCGCGTGCGTGGCTCGGCCGACCAGCTCCAGCACACCAGCAACCTGGCCGCGCTCCCCACCGACGAGATCCCGAGCACCTCGCTGCGCACCGGCGATGTGGTCGTCGTGGCGGCAGGTGAGCGGATCCCCGGCGACGGTGACGTGATCGAGGGGGTCGCCTCGGTCGACGAGTCAGCCGTGACCGGCGAGTCCGCGCCCGTCATCCGCGAGTCGGGCGGCGACCGCAGCGCCGTCACCGGAGGCACGATCGTGCTCTCCGACCGCATCGTCGTACGGATCACCTCCGAGCCCGGCCAGTCGTTCGTCGACCGGATGATCGCTCTGGTCGAGGGCTCCGAACGTCAGCGCACCCCCAACGAGATCGCCCTCAACGTGCTGCTCAGCGCGCTGACCGTCGTGTTCGTCGTCGTCTGCGGGACGCTCTACTGCATCGCCGACTACAGCGGCGCTCCCCAATCGCTGATCGTGCTCACCGCTCTGCTGGTCTGCCTGATCCCGACCACCATCGGGGCGCTGCTCTCCGCGATCGGCATCGCCGGCATGGACCGCCTGGTGAGGCGCAACGTGCTGGCCATGTCGGGGCGCGCGGTCGAGGCCGCCGGCGACGTCGACGTGCTGCTGCTCGACAAGACCGGCACGATCACCTACGGCAACCGCCAGGCCTGCGAGCTGTTGGTCGTCTCCGGGGTCTCGCCCGAGGAGCTCGCCGAGGCCTCCCTGCTGTCGTCCTTGGCCGATGAGACCCCCGAGGGTCGCAGCATCGTGGCTCTCGTCGGGGGCGCCGGAGAGACGCCCGCGGGCGCGAGCTTCGTCGAGTTCTCCGCCACGACCAGGATGAGCGGCCTCGACCTGCCCGACCGAACGCTTCGCAAGGGCGCCGGTTCGGCGGTGGCCACGTGGGTGCACAGCACCGGGTCGCCGGCCGCTCACCCGTCGGTCGCCGAGATCGAGGCTCACGTGCAACACGTGAGCCAGAGCGGTGGCACGCCCCTGGTCGTCGCTGCGCAGCGCGGCTCGAGCCCGGCCCGACTGCTCGGCGTCATCCACCTCAAGGACGTCGTCAAGGAGGGCATCCGCGAGCGGTTCGACGAGCTGCGCGAAATGGGCATCCGGACCGTCATGATCACCGGCGACAACGCCGTCACTGCGGCTGCGATCGCTCAGGAGGCCGGGGTCGACGACGTCCTGGCCGAGGCGACGCCAGAGGACAAGCTCGCTCTCATCCGCAAGGAGCAGGAGGGTGGGCGGATGGTCGCGATGTGCGGCGACGGGACCAACGACGCCCCGGCGCTGGCCCAGGCCGACGTCGGCGTTGCGATGAACACCGGGACGACCGCGGCCAAGGAGGCCGGCAACATGGTCGACCTCGACTCCGACCCGACCAAGCTGCTCGACATCGTCGAGATAGGCAAGCAGCTCCTCATCACCCGCGGCGCGCTGACGACGTTCTCCGTGGCCAACGACGTGGCGAAGTACTTCGCGATCCTGCCGGCGATGTTCGTCGTCGCCTTCCCTCAGCTCGACGTGCTCAACGTGATGCAGCTGTCGAGCCCCGAGTCGGCGATCGTCTCGGCGGTCATCTTCAACGCCCTCGTGATCGTGGCGCTGATCCCGCTCGCCCTGCGCGGGGTCGCCTACCGGCCCTCGTCGGCATCCGAATTGCTCCAACGCAACCTGCTGATCTACGGGGTCGGCGGACTGGTCGCGCCGTTCGTCGGCATCAAGGCGCTCGACCTCCTCGCCTCCCTGATCCCAGGGCTGTGATGGCGATTCCCCTGTCCACCCCGCCCACGGAGCCCGCCGTGCCCACCCCGCTCCCGCCTCGATCGCAGCCGAAGGACACCTGATGAGGAACCTCCACGCCCTGTTTCGCTTCTCGCTCGCCGGGCTGCGAGCGCTGATGGTCGCCACGCTCGTGCTCGGCGTCCTCTACCCACTGGTGATCACCGGGATCGCCCAGAGCGTCGCCCCGTGGCAGGCGAACGGCTCCCTGATCACCGACTCTTCCGAGCACACCACCGACGCCGACGATGCGGTCGGCTCAGCCCTGCTCGGCCAGCTCGTCGACGACCCCGCGTTCTTCCAGCCGCGCCCCTCGGCCGCCGGCGACGGTTATGACCCGCTGGCGACCTCCGGCTCGAACCTCGGCCCGGAGAGCCCCGACCTCGTCGCCGCGATCGAGGAACGACAGGCCGAGGTCGCCGAGCGCGAGGGCGTCGACGTCGGCCAGGTGCCCCCGGATGCCGTCACCGCCTCCGCCTCGGGCCTCGACCCAGACATCTCACCGGCCTACGCCGCTCTCCAGGTGGCCCGCGTGGCGGCGGCGAACGACCTCGACGAGGACGACGTGCGCGGCCTCGTCGCCGAGCACACCACCGGGCGTGTGCTCGGGATCCTGGGCGAGCCGGTCGTCAATGTGCTCGAGCTCAACACCGCCGTCACGCGCGCTGCGAGATAGTGGTGGGTGTGCCGACGACGAAGAGACGAGGCCGTCTGACGGTCTACCTGGGCGCGGCCCCCGGGGTCGGCAAGACCTACGCCATGCTCGGCGAGGCCAAGCGCCGCGCCGAACGCGGCACCGACGTCGTCGTCGGCTACGTCGAGACGCACGGTCGCCAGCACACCGCGGAGATGATCGAGGGCCTCGCGGTCGTGCCCCGCCGCGAGGTCGATCACCGTGAGTCCGTCTTCACCGAGATGGACACCGAGGCGATCATCGCCCGCGCTCCCGCTGTCGTGCTGGTCGACGAGCTCGCCCACACCAACGTGCCGGGCAGTCGCCACGAGAAGCGCACCCTTGACGTGAACGACCTGCTGGCGGCCGGCATCGACGTCATCACCACGGTCAACGTCCAGCACCTTGAGTCGCTCAACGACGAGGTGGAGCGGATCACCGGAGTCCGACAGCGCGAGACCGTGCCCGACGAGATGGTGCGCACCGCCGAGCAGATCCAGCTCGTCGACATGTCGCCCGAAGCCCTGCGGCGCCGGATGGCGCACGGCAACATCTACCGGCCCGAGCACATCGACGCCTCCCTCACGTCGTACTTCCGGGTGGGCAACCTGACCGCACTGCGTGAGCTCGCGCTGCTGTGGCTGGCCGATCGGGTCGACGACGCCCTCGGCGACTACCGCCGCGCCCACGACATCGATCACCCGTGGCCCACCAAGGAGCGGATCGTGGTGGCCGTCACCGGCGGCGCCGAGAGCGGGACCCTGCTCCGGCGGGGAGCCCGACTGGCCCAGCGCGCGGCCGGCTCCGAGCTGCTCGGTGTCCACGTGATCGCCAGCGACGGCCTGCGTAGCGCGGACGAGACACGCATCTCGCGGGCCCAGCAGCTGGTGGCCTCCCTGGGCGGCACCTTCCACTCCATCATCGGCGAAGACGTCGCCACCGCGGTCGTCGACTTCGCGTCCGCCTCGAACGCCACCATGGTCGTGGTCGGAGTCTCGAGGCACGGGCGGCTGCGTCGGCTCTTCGCGGGCACCACCGGCGACCGGATCGCCTCGCTGGCCGGGGCCACCGACGTGCACCTGGTCACCCACGACCAGGTCGCGCACAGCACCCGACGTCGCTCGGCGCTCTCCCCGCTGAGCAAGGAGCGCCAGATCGCGGGCTGGGTCACAGCGTTGGTGATGCCGATCCTGCTCACCGCGGCGCTCCAGTCCTTCGCCGAGACCGACCAGCTGCCCCTCGCCGAGACCCTGCTCCTGGCCGGGACGGTCGCGGTCGCCATCGTCGGCGGCCTCCTGCCCGCGCTTCTGGCGGCGCTGGTCAGCTTCTTCACGCTCAACTGGTACTTCACCCCGCCGACCGGAGAGCTGACGGTCGCCGAGCCGGCCAACCTGCTGGCGCTGGTGGTCTACGTCGCTGTCGCCGCCGGGGTGGCGACCGTCGTCGACCGGGCCTCACGACGCGGGGAGGACGCCGTCGGAGCGCGTACGGAGGCCGCCACGATGAGCTCGCTCTCGCGCTCGGTGCTGACCGGTCAGGACACCGCCGAGGCGGTCGTCGAGCGGGTGCGCGAGGTCTTCGGCCAGGACGCCGTCTCGCTCCTGGTCCGTGACGCCGGAGTCTGGAGCGTGGTGGCCGCCACCGGCGAGGAGCCCGCCGAGAGCCCCGAGCGCGGTGACACCCGCGTGCGCGTCGACGACGACCACACGCTGTGCCTGCGAGGAGAGCCGCTGCGCTCTACCGACCAGAAGGTCCTGGAGGCCTTCGCCGTGCAGACCAGCCTGGTGCTGGAGTACCGCCGGCTGCGCGAGCGCGAGCAGCGGGCCGCGACGCTCGAGAGCACCGAGGCCACCAGTACCGCTCTGCTGCGGGCGGTGTCCCACGACCTGCGCACCCCCCTTGCCACGATGCGTGCCTCGGTCGACGGGCTCGTGGGCGGCGCGGTCGGCGACGCCGATCGCACGGCCCTCCTCGAGGCGCTGGACTCCTCCACCGACCAGCTCGAGGGCTTGATCGACAACCTGCTCGACCTCTCCCGGCTCGAGACGGGGTTGCTGACCCCGGTTTTCCGAGATCGCAGCCTCGACGAGGTGCTTCCCCTCGCACTGGCCGGGCAGCCGCCAGGTGCGGCGATACTCGACGTCGACGAGCCCGCCCCCGTCGTCCGCACCGACGCCGGGCTGCTGGAGCGAGTCGTGGCCAACCTGGTCTCCAACGCCGTCCGCGTCTCGGACGGGGAGCCCGTGCGGGTGATGGCGCACGTGCTCGCCACGACCGTCGAGGTGATGGTCGTCGATCGTGGCCCCGGCGTACCTGCCGAGCAACGGGAGCGGATGTTCGAGCCATTCCAGCGGCTCGGTGACGCCACTCCCGGCGGGCTCGGTCTCGGGCTCGCCGTGGCATGGGGGCTCGCGGAGGCGATCGGCGGGCAGCTGAGTGCCGAGGACACGCCTGGCGGCGGACTGACCATGGTGTTGTCACTCCCGAGGGGAGCGCAGTGAACTCGGACGCCGAAGGCTCCCCGACGTCACACGTCCGGCGCGCTTTCAAGGTGCTGGTCGTCGACGACGAGCCAGCGCTCGCGCGAGCCCTCGCCATCAACCTGCGCGCTCACGGGTGGGACGTCGTCACCGCCACCGACGGACGCACTGCACTCGACGCCGCCGCGACCGTTCACCCCGACGTCGTCCTGCTCGACCTCGGTCTGCCCGACCTGGACGGCACGGAGGTGATCGCCGGGCTGCGCGGATGGACGACGGTGCCGATCGTCGTCCTCTCGGCCCGCCAGCACGGCGAGGACAAGGTCGAGGCCCTCGACCTCGGTGCCGACGACTACGTGACCAAGCCGTTCGCGATGAACGAGCTCTTAGCCCGGCTCCGCGCCGCCGTACGACGGGCCCAGGAGTCAGCCCCGACCGCGGCGGTGCTCACCGTCGGAGACCTCACCATCGACCTGGCCCGCAAGCGGGTAGCGAAGGCCGGTCTGGATGTCCGTCTGACCCCCACCGAGTGGTCGTTCCTCGAGCTGCTCGCGCGACACCTCGGACGACTGGTCCCGCGCGAGCAAGTGCTCCGAGAGGTGTGGGGACCTGCATACGAGCACGAAGGGCACTACCTGCGGGTCTACGCCGCCCAACTGCGCCGCAAGCTCGAGGACGACCCGTCGAGACCGCGGCACCTGATCACCAGTGCCGGTCTCGGTTACACGCTGGAGCCCTGACCCAGGGGCCCGACACTCGGCCCGGGGGAAGGTGGCCGCGCTCCGGACAGGGATCGGCCCGTGGGCTGGGCTGGCTCTTGCGGAGTTGCTGTCGCAGCGTCTTCTTGTGGAGGTCGGGCGTTGCCCGATGTCCGAGTCCGGCTGCACTATCGGGCCAACCTCCTGGAGGAGCGCCATGAGCGCGCTGGTTGTCGGGTAGGCCCGATGCTCTACCGATCAACAGGACCTGAACGCGATGCCCGGCCCGGCTTGGGCGTCAAGGCTGACCGGACCTACGTCGACCACGGCCTGACTGGCACTAACCGTGAGCGTCCCGGGCTGCGCGAGGCACTAGTCGCTTGTCGGGCCGGGGACGGGCTACTGATGTGGAACTGAGCTGAGCGCCGCCGTCGAGTACCTGCTTTACGTGCCCCTTGAGCCAACGCCAGTCCTGCCGTTCCGCAATCTTTCGCGAGTACGGTATCCGGCGCTGCTGCGTCGCGAAGAAGGCACAGAAGCAGAAGCCATGCCGCGGCCCGTCCCAGGAAGAGCTGCTGAGTCGACCCCTCCACTCCGTCGAGGTGGTGAGCAACGGCCACACGCCCCTTCTCGAGCAGCTTGGCAAACGTCTTGGTGTCGGGAACCAGGTCGTCGAAGATCGGGCCGGCGTGGTCGATGCACTTCTCGATGCGATCGACGACGTTGGTGCTGGCGTCCTTCCCATCCTCGTACTCGCCCTCGGCCGGGTGAGGTGAACAGACGCACCCTCCCGAGGAAGATCTGGAACCCATAGCTCACTGATCAGGACCGGCGTTGGAGCGTCGGTTCGGGAAGGGGCGCGTCCATGTTCAAGATGGTCCAGGAAGGGTCCGAGCCCAACGTCCACACCCCGGCGGCGGTCGGTGGTTCGCTGCTCGACGAGCTCGCCCGTGACGGCGCTCGGCAGACGCTGGCCGCGGCGTTGGTGGCCGAGGTCGCCGCGTACGTCGAGGCGCACCGGCATGAGGTCGACGAGGACGGCAGGCGGCTGGTGGTCCGCAACGGGTTCCACGACGCGCGGGAGGTTGCGACCGCGGCCGGCGCGGTGCCGGTGCGTCAGCCCCGGGTCAACGACAAGCGCATCGACGAGACCACCGGGGAGCGGAAGCGGACCTCCTCGGCGATCCTGCCGGCATGGGCGCGGAAGTCGCCCGGCGTTGCCGAGGTTCTGCCGCTGCTCTACCTGCACGGACTGTCCTCGGGCGACTTCGTGCCCGCGTTGGAGCAGTTCCTCGGCTCGACCGCGGGCCTGTCCGCGGCCACGGTCACTCGGCTCACCGCGCAGTGGCAGGACGACGCGACGGCCTTCGGGAGGCAGTCTCTGAAGGACAGCGACTACGTGTACTGGTGGGTCGACGGGATCCACCTCAAGGTCCGCCTTGAGCAGGACAAAATATGCCTGCTGGTGATGATCGGCGTCCGCATCGACAGCACCGAGGAGCTCGTCGCACTGTCCGACGGGTTCCGCGAGTCCTCGGAGTCGTGGGCCGACCTGCTCCGCGACTGCAAGCGTCGCGGGATGCGTGCCCCGACCCTCGCCGTCGGCGACGGAGTGCTCGGGTTCTGCAAGGCGCTGCGCGAGGTATTCCCCGACACCAAGGAGCAGCGTTGCTGGTGGCACAAGCTCGGTAACGTCCTTGCTGCGCTGCCGAAGTCTGCGCACCCCGGCGCGAAGGCCGCGCTCGCGGAGATCTACAACGCCGAGGACAAGACCCACGCCGAGGCGGCCGCGAAGGCGTTCGCCGCCGACTACGGCGCCCAATGGCCCAAGGCCGTCGCCAAGGTCACCGACGACCTCGACGTGCTCCTTGCGTTCTACGACTACCCCGCCGAGCACGGGATCCATCTGCGCACCACGAACCCGATCGAGTCGACCTTTGCGACCGTGCGGCTGCGGCAGCGGGTCACCAAGGGCCCCGGCTCCAGAGCAGCCGGCGTCGCGATGGCGTTCAAGCTCATCGAGTCCGCCCAGCGCCGGTGGCGCGCCGTGAACGCACCGCACCTCGTCGCCCTCGTCCGCGCTGGCGAGATCTTCGAGAACGGCGTGCTCGCTGAACGGCCAGACACCTCCGCGAACGAGCGCGTCGCATGAACAACCTCAAGAACTCCAGGGACCGTCCTGCACCGTCGTGGGCCACCTACCGCAGCAGCATCGGCAACCGCTCCGACCTCTTCGCCGCCCTCACCTCGGCCTGGAGTCCGACGAAGGCGCTCTACCCCGGCAGCTACCTCGACCTGTCCCCGTCGACGGCCCTCCCATCGGTCACCTACGTCGACAGCGATCGCCGCGCCGCCCGCTACTTCGCCGACAAGGCGCTCCTTACGGCCGAACTCCAGGGGCGCACCCTGCCTGGCGCCGGCACCGACATCACCTTCCTCCATGCCGACTACACCAAGCCGCTCCCGATCCCTCAAGCCAGCTCCGACCTGCTCATCTCGCTGTACGCGGGACCAATCTGGGAGCACTGCCGCCAGTACCTCTCACCCCAAGGCCTGCTCCTGGCCAACACCAGCCACGGGGACGCCAGTATCGCCGCGCTCGACCCAGCCCTCCGACTCGTAGCCGCCGTCCATCACCGAGCCGACAAGTACCGCCTCGATACCGCGGACCTCGACAGCTACCTCATCCCCAAGCGGCCATCAGCAGCCGACCCCGACACGATCCGCCGACAGGGACGAGGCATCGCGTACACGAAGACCGCCTTCGCCTACGTCTTCGAACCCGTCGGGAACTATTACTGATCCACAGGTCTTGACGATTGCTCCTTGTCGCGGTGATACCCCTCGACTGCAGCAGCAGCGTTCAGTAGGAGGTCGGACGTGTAGACGGCGTCGGAGTCGGGCCTCACCCGCGACGACCCGTGGCGGCCGCGGTCCGCCCGAGGCACGGTCCGCCGCCGGGTCGACGCGTCCACGCACGGTTAGGCTCGGCCCGGCCGGTCGTGGCG
>JBASAN010000175.1:0-5087 GCA_049650625.1 Ornithinimicrobium sp. | reverse complement strand
GGGTGCACCGTCGGCGGAGGCACCGCGGGGTCGCTCGGACGCCAACGGCGCCGTCGGCGCTAGCGCGCGTGGTGGGTCCGGCGACCACTGCACCGAGGGCGAGCAGGCCACCGACGCGGCGGCTGGGCATCGTCATCGTCTCACTGCCCTTCCATGACGCCGACGTGCTCGCGCACGAACCCGGGGAACACGGCAGACATCGAGGCCCCGGGGAAGCGTGAGGCGACGATCTCGGCCAGCACACTGCGGTAGTCGGTGGTCACCGTCAGGTCGGCCGGCGCGGCATCTTCGAGGCCCGGCCACCTGCCGAGGTAGCAGCCGCCTTCGACCCCGGCGCCGGCCACGAACATCACGTTGCCCCAGCCGTGGTCGAGTCCGCGTGAGGCGTTCTCCTGAACGCGTCGGCCGAACTCGCTCAACGTCACCACGGTCACGTGCTCACCGAGCGGGCCGAGATCGCCGAAGAAGGCAGCGATCGAGTCGCCGAGGTCCTGCGCCGAGCGGGCAAGCGGTCCGCCGGAGGGCTTCCCGATGTTGGTGTGCATGTCCCACGACCCCGTGTCGACGGTGACCACACGAGCGCCGACCCGTCCTCGGACCATGCTGGCCACGCCGGAGAGAGCCTGACCCAGGTCCGACCTCGGATAGATCGCCCGAGGGGTCTCCTCGGCTCCTGCAGACCCGAAGCGGTCGGCGACGTCCATCGCCCCCCGCACCGCCTGACCCATCGGGCCCGTCTGTGCAGCCCACATCCGGTTGAGGGAGCGGCGCCTCACGTGTCGGCGGTCGCGGCCTGAGACACCCTTGATCTGGACGCCACGCGTCGAGGACACCGAGATGGTGGGTACGTCGCCGAACAGCGACGTCGGCGGCACGGCGCTGCGCATGCTGACCCCCGCAGTGGGAGCGAGGTCGGGGGTCTGCCCGAGCAACCGGTTAAGCCATCCCGACCGTGTGGCGGAACCGATCTGGGCGTCTTCCACCTCCTCCATAGCGGCGAAGTGGGATCGGTTGACCACCGGCAACCCGGTGGCGTGCACGGCCGCTAGCCGCCCCTCGTCCCACAGCGGTGCGAGGGCGGAGAGCGCGGGGTGTAGGCCGAAGTAGTGGTCGGGACGGACGAGGACCTCATGGGCCACCGCGATGCTGGGGCGGGCCCGGTAGTAGGCGGGGTCGCCGTGCGGTACGACGAGCGACATCCCGTCTGCGGCACCACGCAGCGAGATCACGACGAGAACCGGCTGGTCACGTCCGGTCCCGACTGCCCAGGTGGGCGCCACGCTCATCGTGACAGCGGTGCTCCCGACGACGGTGGTCAGGCCACCGAGCGCAAGCCCTCCCAAGACCCCGCGGCGGGACGCGCGAAGCTCGGTGCAACCGGGCGCGTGGCAACGATCCGGCCGCGTGGTGCTCTCCATCGGGTCCGCGCTCCTGCGCCGAGGTGGTCGGCGATTCGGGTCAGGGTGTGTGTGCCCTACCCCGATCGGCATGTGCTGGGCGCGGCTGAGTGCGGGTGCGTGCCGCGCGATCCTGGTCTGGACCGGCCTCGCGACGTGCCGCTAAGGCCGAGGGGCAGCAATCGCAGCCGCTCTCAGGATCGCCCAGTCATCTTCTCCGCCAGGCTGGCTGCGCCCCTTCGATAGTCGAAATCGGTCACCGCACGTGATCGGGCTCGCTCTCCGATACGGGAGCGCATGGGCGCATCGCAGGCGAGTGTCCGCAACGATTCGACGAGACCGGCGACGTCTTTCTGTGGTACGAGCATGCCGTCCTGGCCATCCTCGATCATGTCGGGGGTGCCACCGATCACGGTCGAGACCACCGGGAGACCGCAAGCCATGGCCTCCATCACCGAGACCGGAGCGGCCTCACCCAGACCAAAACTGGGTAGTACGAAAATGTCGCTCTGGAGGAGGAGATCTCGCACCCCCTCCTCGCCCAACGCTCCGGTCATCGTCACAACACCGGCGAGGCCAAGCTCTTCCACTAGCGACTGGATCTCGGCGCGATAATCGCCGGATCCGACGATGTGGTACTCGGCGGGGATTCCGCCGTCGATGAGGTCGCGAATCGCGGCCAGCGCGAAACGATGGCCCTTGTTCGGATTCAGCCTGGCCACCGTGATCACCCTCGAGGGCCCTTGTTGGCGGGCCGAACCCGCTAGCGGTCTAAATCGGTCAGTGTCGACACCCATCCACACCGTCGGCACCTTCTCGACCGGTAGGCCGACCTCCTTCACCACCTGCTCCTGCAACGGACGCGTGACCGTTGACACGAATGCTGCTCCTGACATCTTGAGCCTGTGGTCACGCCCGTACACGGGCAGATCCCCGTGCAGGGTGAGACTGAACGACGGCCCGCCTAAGAGGCGAGCGATAGCTCCCAGGTGGGCCGCATCGGCGCAGGAGTGAATATGCAGGTGCTCGATGGAGAGGACACGTGCTTGTTGGGCCAGTTGCAGTGCGCACACTGCAATGCCGATCAGGTGGACGGTGGCCGAGGTTGAGTCCCGTTGACACGAGCGAACGTAGCGAAGGACATCCCACAGTCGCCGCGGGCGGGTTTGGAATGCGGATCGCAGTACGACAGCGAGCGATGGAGGCGCGAGATAGGTGGTCTGTGCGCGTGCTGCCGGGCCGAAACGATGCTGGCACGCATCGTCATCGGGACGGGTGGTCGAGAACAGACAGACCTCGTGGCCCATCTCGCGCAGCGCCGCGATCTCGCGCCAAAAGAAGGCGTGGGTCTGGCTCGGGAACTCCGGCACAAGGTATCCGAGACGCATCGTTTCTCCGGTCTACGTGGTGTTGCTGTCCGCGCCGCACTGCGTGGCTACCCACCGCAGCGACGAGTGGCGGGCGCGCCGACCATGAGCACTTGCTTAGATCCCGCACTCTCGCCTCCAGCGGGGGCCGCCGGGGACTCGAGGGCACACCCAGCCTAGTGTGATGGTTGTGCAGCGCGTACTCCGACGGGACAGCGTCACCGTCCTCGCCGAATGCCTGAGCGATGTCTGGTCGGAACGAATGCCGGGCGCGACGTGAAGCATCTCGTCCTGCTCCTGCACGCCGGTGACTATCGAGACGCCAGTGTCCGTCGCTCGGGCGGGCTGCCGGACCGGTACCGGCACCACAGCTATGCATTGGACTCGCTTCGGGGGCTAGTCCTCGACGGCGCGGCCGTCACCGTGGTTCAGATGCTTTCCGACCAGCCTTATGACGTCGTCGGGGTAGAAGGCATCCGGTTCGTCGGTCTCGGTTGCGGATGGGGGGACGACATCGCGTCCTTGGTGCAGCGCCTCTTGGAGGACCTGCGTCCGACCCACGCCATGCTCCGCTCGCCGTCGGTGCCGGTGCTGAGGGTGCTCCTCGCCAGCGGTGCCCGCTGCAGCCTCACGCTGGCGGACTCGTTCCCTGCCGTCTGGCGCCACGGCAGGCGATACCGGGGCCTCGGTCGTTTGTTGCAGCGGCCAGAGGTCGATTTCGTAGCCAACCACCATCTCAATGGCGCCCGCCAGGTTGTCGACGTTCTCGGGGTCTCGGCGAGCAAGGTCATCGCGTGGGACTGGCCACTCGATCTTCTCGATCTAGCTGATTCAAGCGCCCGGACGCTGCCGCAGCAGGAACCGATGCGGCTTTGTTTCGCCGGCTCAATCAGCGCGGCGAAGGGCGTGTGGGACCTAGTTGAGGCAGTAGCGCAACTGCGTGGCCGTGGAGTCGACGCCACGCTTGAGGTCGCCGGCTCGGGTGACACGGAACGTCTGAATGCCCTCGTGCAGAAATGCCGGCTGTCGGGGTCCGTGCGCCATCTCGGGCGCGTGGGGGGCGACGAGGTCATCGCGATGCTGCAACGTGCCACCTTCGCTTGCGTTCCCAGCCGACACGCCTACCCGGAGGGTCTCCCACTCACCTTGTACGAGGCGATGGCCGCCGGCACCCCGATCATCGCCAGCGATCACCCGATGTTCTCGGGCGTGATCGAGGACGGCGAGACCGGCTTCGTCTTTCGTGCCGGCAGTTCAAAAGGCATCGTCGCTGCTGCGCTAAGAGGGTGGGCCGACCCGCCTTTGTACGAGAGCGTGTCCTTCGCGGCCGCGAGACAGTACCGGGAGATCGGCCTCACGACGCTCTGGGGCGATGTTGTGGGCGCCTGGGTGCGTGATCGCCCGGACGACCGTGCTTTCCTGCGTCGCGCCCCGCTGTCCAGCACTTAGTGAGGCGTCGCGCGCCCCGCCTCAACCGCCGAGCACAGCGCGGTAGATGCGCTCGGTGGTCTTGGCCTTGCGGTGCCAGGGGAAATGCTCGCGCGCGTACGAGACGGCGGCACGCCGGGTTCGCAGCTGGTCCTCGGTCCACGCGCCAGCCGCGCAGGCCTCCATCTGGGAGCGGAACGAGAGCACCAGGTCCTCGAGGGGAGCCATGGCGACCTTGCGGCCCCGTTCCGGGGCGACGAGGTCTGCGGGACCCCCGTAGTCCACGACCACGCTGAGCAGTCCGCAGGCCATGGCTTCGACGACCACGCCGGCACCGAGCTCGCGGATGGAGGGGAAGACGAACACGTCCGAGTCGCGCATCGCCTCCGCGACCCCGCGCTGATCGCGTCGGCCCTCGATGCTCACCACGCCCGCCGCGTCGTGGTCGCTGATGATCTGCTCGAGCCGCGCGCGCTCGGGCCCGTCCCCGACAACGCGCAGCCGGTGAGCGTTACGTAGTGACGGCGACCCGACGAACGCGCGGACCGCCACCTCGGCGAGTTTGTAGGGGACGAGGCGGCCGGCGAACAGGAAGGTCAGAGGGCCACCACGCGCGTCCTCCTCGCTGGCTCGATGACCTTCCGCGCCGTCGAGCCAGGACGGCGGGAAGAAGATCTCCTCGTCGTAACCGACCTCGGGGAGCATCGTGATCCGCTCCGGCGGCACGGCAGCCAGGCCGTCGACGGTGTGCTGGAACGCCGCGAGGACTCGGTCGGCGCGACGCCACGTGCGTCGCGCGTAGGGCAGGTAGTCGCCGATGTTGCGCAAGCGCCGCAGGCCCTCCTTCTCCCGATTCTGCTCTGCGGCGAAGGCCGATGGCCAGTCGAGGTTGCCG
>JBASAN010000174.1:0-3351 GCA_049650625.1 Ornithinimicrobium sp. | reverse complement strand
GAGATCGGGATGACGTCCTTCGTGGCGGACGGTCCGGGCAAGGCGACCTTCGAAGGCCGCTGACCCCTTCATGAGCCTCCAGCCGACGGCGCCGGTCATCCAGGCGCGTGGCCTGCGAAAGAGCTACGGCGAGCTGCACGCGGTCGACGGCATCGACTTCGACATCCAGGCCGGGGAGAGCTTCGGGCTGCTGGGTCCCAACGGTGCAGGCAAGTCGACGACGATGCGGATGATCGGCGGCACCTTGGACCGCACCGGCGGGACGCTGGCCGTCGCCGGACTGGACCCGGGTGACCACGGGCCCCAGGTGCGCGCCCACCTCGGCGTCGTGCCGCAGCAGGACAATCTCGACGAGGAGCTCCGCGTGCGGGAGAACCTTGTCATGTACGGCCGCTACTTCGGGCTCCGCCGCGACTACCTGGGGCCCAAGGCCGACGAGCTGCTCGCCTTCGTCGAGCTGCAGGCAAAAGCCAGGGAGAAGGTTGCGAACCTGTCCGGTGGCATGAAGCGCCGGTTGACGATCGCCCGAGGGTTGATCAACGAACCGGAGATCCTGCTCCTCGACGAGCCGACCACGGGACTGGACCCCCAGGCGCGGCATACCTTGTGGGATCGGTTGTTCCGGTTGAAGGAAGCAGGGACGACGCTGGTCGTGACGACGCACTTCATGGACGAGGCCGAGCAGTTGTGTGACCGGCTGGTGGTCATCGACCACGGCACGATCATGGCCATGGGCTCGCCTCGGTCGCTGATCCGCGAGCACTCCACACGGGAAGTTGTCGAGGTGCGCTTCGGGTCGCGTCGCAACCCCGAGGTCCTCGAGCAGCTCAGCGACATCGGCCAACGGCTCGAGGTGCTGCCGGACCGCATCCTGATGTATGCCGACGACGGCGAGTCCGTCCTCGACGAGATCTCGCGACGCGGCCTGCAGCCCCTGACCTCGCTGGTGCGACGGTCCTCGCTCGAGGATGTGTTCCTACGTCTGACGGGGCGGACGCTTGTCGACTGACCCGGCCACGCGTCCCCCGCGGCGCGCACTCAGTCCGGAGGCCAGCGCGGCTCGAGCCCGCGTCTGGGGCTCCTGGTACTACGCGCAGACCCGGCTCCGCGCCATGCGGGCCTACGCCGTCTCGATCCTGCTCAGCGCGGTGGCCGAGCCGGTCCTCTACCTGACCGCGATGGGGATCGGGCTGGGCACCTTGGTGGACACCCAGAACGGTGACGTCAACGGGGTGCCCTATCTCGTCTTCGTGGCTCCGGCCCTGCTTGTCGCCTCGCTGGTGGCCTCGGTGGGCTCCGAGATGAGCTACCCGGTGATGGACGGCTTCAAGTGGGGCCGCAACTACTACGGACCGGCTGCGACGGCGATCACCCCGGCGCAGATCGCGCAGGGACACTTCCTCGCGGTCCTGCTGCGCTTCGTCGCTCAAGCCAGCGTCTTCTGGCTGATCATGCTGGCCTTCGGAGCGGTGCAGGCCGGCTGGTCCGTGCTGGCCATCCCTATCGGGGTGCTCAGTGCGGCGGCCTTCGGGGCCCCTCTGCAGGCCTACGCCGCGACGCTGGTCGACGAGGGCTACCAGTTCGCCTTCATCGAGCGGTTCGTGGTGATGCCGATGTTCCTGTTCGCAGGGACGTTCTTCCCGCTGAGCGCCATGCCTTTCTACCTGCAGTGGGTCGGCTGGATCTCCCCGGTCTGGCACGGCACCCAGCTCGCCCGTGTCGCGGCCTACCGGGCGGACGAACCAGGATGGTTGATCGCCGTCCACCTCACGTTCCTCATCGTGTGCACCCTCGTGGGGCTGCGGTGGGCGCGGTCCGTCTACACCCGACGGCTGGAGGGCTGAGATGACCGCGGCCACCCTCGCCTCCGTCTACTCCGGCAACGTGCGTGCGGTGTTGGAGCGGGGGCTGCGCGCGATCGTCTCGCAGAACTGGATGGTGCTGGCCTCCGGCTTCTTCGAGCCGGTCTTCTACCTACTGGCGATGGGGCTCGGTCTGGGCTCGCTGATCAGCGTCGTCGAGGGCCCGGGTGGCACCGAGGTGTCGTATGCGGCATACCTCGCGCCGGCTTTGCTGGCCACCTCGGCGATGAACGGTGCTATCTACGACTCGACGTGGAATGTCTTCTTCAAGCTGAAGTTCTCCCGGTTGTACGAGGCGATGATGCAGACGTCCCTCGGCCCGTTGGACGTGGCTCTGGGTGAGATCAGCTTGGCCTTGTTCCGGGGCTTCCTGTATGCCGTGGGATTCCTCGTCGTGATCACGGGAATGGGTCTCGTCACGTCGTGGTGGGCCATCTTGATGGTGCCCGCCGCGGTCATGATCGCTGCCGGTTTCGCCAGTTTCGGGATGGCCGTGACGAGCTATATGAAAACCTTCCAACATATGGACATCATTGCCGTTGTCATGCTGCCGATGTTCTTGTTCTCGGCCACGCTCTATCCGATCGATGTCTACCCACAGGTCATCCAGGGGATGATCATGGCCCTACCGCTATGGCACGGTGTGGAGCTGATGCGCCAGCTCGGGGTGGGCTACTTCGACGCGTCGACCTGGGTGCACACCGGCTACTTCCTCGGAATGACGGCGATCGGCTTGTGGCTGACCACCATCCGCCTCAGGGCCCTGTTCTTGAGATGATCGGCGCAGGAATGCCACAGCGAGCCTCTTCGCCACCCATCCATTCACCAAAAGAAAGCGTTCCTCCGGGGGTTGGGGTCACGACAACGAAACGCTAATCTTGGTGATATGGACACGCAGACGTCCGGCAAAGGTGGACTCAAGCCTCGGCAGATCATCGCGTTGGTGTTCAGCGCCGTGGCCGTCATCCTGATTGCCATCAACTGGGAGCAGACCGATATCTGGTTGCTGGTGGCCACGGTCACGATGCCGCTGTCGGTAGCGCTCATCGTGGTCTTCATCGGCGGTATGGGGGTGGGAGCCCTGCTCTTCTCCCGCCGAAACTCGACGCAGTGACGGCCCTCACGCCACGTCCCTAACAGTCTGCAGCTCGTCGGCGGCCGGGGTCGGCGCTATGTCCTGACGCAGGGGGAAGTGCGAGGATACGGACAGGGTGGGCGGTGTCACACTGCCCACGCGACCAACCCCGAAGAAGAGGTCAGCTGTGAACATCGTCGTTTGTGTGAAGTACGTGCCCGACGCCCAGTCCGAGCGCACCTTCTCCGAGGACCAGACCACCGAGCGTGAGTCCGTCGACGGGCTGTTGTCCGAGCTGGACGAGTATGCGGTCGAGGAGGCACTGACCGTCGCCGAGGACCATGACGGTGAGGTCACCGTGCTGACCATGGGACCCGACGAGGCCGCTACCGCGATCAAGAAGTCGCTGCAGAT